>WAQS01000318.1 GCA_015520115.1 Ferroglobus sp. | reverse complement strand
TTTTTCACTATCCAAAGGGCACCGTTGTAAACGCTCACGAGGATAAATGTAACCACTCCGGAGATTATAGCCCCTCCGAGTATGTAGTTGGGAAATTCAGCTCCCCTACTTTCCACGAACTTGGAAGCAAGAACCAAGATAACAGCGAATACAAAAAAGACTATCGAATGCCTCACCGAGAAAATTCCGAGAAATAGGGCAGAGTAAACCCCGTAACCGCAAAGGAAGAGAATAAAACCTAAAGCGAGAGAAATTGCAAGGGGATAAAACATCTTCGACGTTTCAATTTTATCCATGTTTGATGTAAACTAAAATTATGGTATTTATCACTTTTCCACAACTATGAGCATTTCGATAAGTGTCTTCCTATCCCTTAAAAGTTCCACAAATTCTCGATTTAAGTCTCTCGCTGCTTTGTTGGATTTAATCAGCAAAGTTCTTCCGCAAACAAAATCGCTCTTTCTAACGACCACATCACTTTCGTCTTCAAAACTCATCCTTTTCGAGCCGAAGCCGAACAGCCTCTCTTCAAGACCGTAATCTGGAAGGTTCAAAACGACTTCAACCCTCTCCTCTCTTCTCAAAATCCTCTTCAGATCATCGTTTATATCCCTAATGGATTTATCAGCCCTAACACCAATTATGCAGTCCCCTCTTGGAGTGAGATCCTTTTCTTTGGTTATTTCAAAAGTGGTTTTATGGGTAGCTCTGATATTCTCGTGACCGTAAGCCGAAATAATTTCAAGAACTTTTCGCATCCATTACTTTGAAAGCTCAATTTCAAGCCTCTGAGGATCGTACTTCCAGTCTTTTGGAAGGACTCCTTTTTCTTTATAGTACTCGCTAAGTCTCCAGATTTTCGCTTCGATCAGCTGCAAACCTCTTCTGTTGTGGATGTCCTTTTTGTGAACCTCCAAGTGCTTCCTCAAATTGATGGCTTTCTTTATTAGAGCCTTGAGATCTTCGGGAATCTTAATCTCTATTCCGTGCTCCTTCAGAATCTTCGTGATCTTCTTTCCCGTCACCTGCCTAACCGACGGAATACCGTACCTATCTCTGAGGATCATTCCGATCATGCTTGGCTCGTATCCTTCCTTGTAAAGCTCCACGACTTTCTTCTCCACTTCTTCCGGACTCATGTCAACCCACGGTGGTTTACCTTCTCTGTAAACTCTCTTGGACCCTGATTTTCCCTTTCTCCTCGCATGCATTCGTGCCATAGCATCACCAGATTCGAAGGAAGATTTAAAAATTTTTTGTGAGCCACTCGAAAAAGCTTTGAAAAGCTCTTTTTCTGTGACTGACTTTATTTTTTTCCTCCCCCATCTCTGCGAAAGTCTTTCCTTGGTATTCGAAAATTGGATCAAAGCCAAACCCGTGAGTGCCCCTAATTTCCTCAGCTATTCTTCCCTCCACCTCGCCTCTAAAGACGTGAAATTCGGAGCCGTCGTAAAAGACCACAACAGCAACGAATTTTGCTCTTCTGTTCTCAACACCCTCCATCAGCTTTAAAATCCCCTCGTTACCTATCGTTTTGAAAACGTAGGAAGAGTAAACTCCGGGAAATCCCTTTAAAGCCTCCACGAAAAGTCCGCTGTCCTCTATTACGAACATTGGCTCAACCTTCTTAGCCAAATGTTTTGCGCTTTTTAAAGCAACTTCTTCCAAGTTTTCTCCCTGAAACTCGTCATAGCGGTAGTTCAGCCAAGAGACGTCTACTCCGTACTCTTCCGCTATCCTCTTAACCTCCTGATACTTCCCCTCATTCGTCGTAACAAAATTCACCATCATCTCCCAACAGCCTCCATAAACCCTCTCAAAGCGAGATGGAAGTAACTTTCAGCAAACTTCGACTTTTTCAACCACCCCCAGAAAAACCTGTAATCTTCGTCAACTTCAAGCAGCTTCTCATGCATTCCTTCAACGCTTTCGCAAGAAAGAGCCAAGTCTTTCCACTCAAAAAGCTTCTCTTCAATCCTATCGAGCATTTCTTTCTCCCCAATTCCGAAGTGGGTGTAAGCTATCCTCTCCACATTCAACCTTCTCATTTTTCTTATTGACTCCACCGCTTTTTCGAAATTGAAAACCGGAGGAGTGGTAGGAATGACATGACCATCTTTATAAACTCCGGCAGAATCCCCGGGAAAGAGGATTTTATCTAAAACGAAGGACTGGTGGTGTGGTGCATGTCCCGGAGTGTGAACGACCTTTATTTTGCTATTTCCCAAGGTAAACTCCGAGTTATCTTCCGAAACGACTATTCTGCTATCCTCAATCGGTAAAGGTTTTCCGTAAATTTCCGCAATTTCGTTTAAAACGCTCTTCGAAGCTCTCCAAAGCCTTTCGGGATTTATCAAATGCTCTGCTCCTCGCGGATGCACTATAACTTTCGCCTTTTCGCAAATTCTCACGAGACTTCCAGCCGCCCCACCATGATCGAGGTGAACGTGAGTAACAGCAATAAATTTAACCTTCTCCGGCTTTATTCCAAGCTCCTCGAAAACTTCTGGGAAAACTCCGGAAGTTTTCTCCGCTCCCGTTTCAACTACTGCCACATCCCCCCTATCGACGATGTAGGAGAAAACGATGCCTTTCTCTCCCCCTATTTCCGTGTCGACTGCATATACTCCATCTGCAACCTCTGAAATCCTCATAGCTCTACGAAGCTCCTTTAGATAAATAAATTTACTCAACTGAAGAGCCTCCTCATCTTAAATATGCTCCTCCGATAAAGCTCTCCCGAGATTATGAAAACCGCTATGGAAAACGCCTCAAGCAAGTTGTATTCATCCATGTAACCGTTAATACCCATGAAGACCGCCAGCGAAAAGATAGAAGAAGCTAAAGGAATTCCCACAAGCTTATCGACAGAATTTAAAGGCAACTGCACTATCGCATGCTCTATTCTTTTCTCCTTCAACGTGAAATAGAGAAGTAAGAGTAGTACTGGAAAGGAAGCAACATACACAAGTTCTGACAGCAGCACGATAATTTCAACGAAAGGGAAATGCTCGGGCAATTCAGCTGCAAGAAGCCAGAACGCAATCACATAGATCATAAGTAATCCAACTCTATTTAAGTCGAAATTTTCCACATTAAATTCCATAATTTTTATAGCCCTAATTACAGCAAAAACGTGAGCAAAAATCAAAATTGGGAGAACTGCAGAAACGTAAACAAACATGTTTGGTAAACCCAAACTCAATTTTTCCCCAGCAATATCGGACATCAGTTCAAAAAACTCCACCACGGAGATAATGATGAACGAAATGCAGATCATTAACAGATATGAGGTCAAAAAAGACCAGAGATGCCTTTCCGACGCTTTTAGCTTAGAGTAATTTAAAAGCTCAATAGAATATATTAATGACAATATTAAGCAAATAATTGAAAATCCTGTACCTATTAGTATTAAATCCATCAAGTTTTTTATTCTATTTTGCCCTTAAATTATTTTCCCATTTCACCTACCAACTTGCAAAATTGTAACACAGCAAAAGTTAAATAATCGCTGAGCTTCAACTCCTATCTATGGGGACGGTAAAGCCCGCTTACATTAAAAATATAGCGATGGAGCTTCTCAAAAAGTATGGTGAACTGTTCACTGGAGACTTCGATCACAACAAGAAGCTTGTGGCTGAGTTGACGAACATAAAGAGTAAGAGGGTAAGGAACAGGGTTGCGGGATACATAACAAGAAAAGTTAACAGAGGGTGGGTAAATGTTTGAAGGGGTAATTCCTGCTCTGGTTACCCCTTTTAAAGAGAACTTCGAAGTCGACTTTGAAGGAATCGCCAAGAACCTCGATTACCTTGAAAAGTACGTTGATGCAGTAGTTCCAGCCGGAACGACGGGGGAAGCAGCAACGCTAAGCCATGAAGAGCACGTCGAGGTAATAAAATACGTCTGCGAAGTAGCCAAAAAGCCAGTTATAGCTGGAGCTGGATCTAATTCTACAAGAGAAGCTTTATTCTTGGCTAAAGAGGCTGAGAAGGCTGGAGCAGATGCGGTTATGCTCGTAACACCCTACTACAACAAGCCAAACGCTGAGGGATTGTACAGGCATTACAAAGCTGTAGCTGATGAGGTGTCCATTCCTATTCTCGTTTACAACGTTCCAAGCAGAACGGGAATAAACACAACTCCAGATGTTGTGGAAAAGCTCGCGAGCATAGAGAGAGTTGTGGGAATTAAGGAGGCAAGTGGGAACTTAAAGCAGGTGGCTGAAATAATAAGAAGACTTGGAGACAAGTTCATCGTTCTGTCGGGAGACGACTTCATGACCTTGCCGATACTGCTCCTTGGAGGAAAGGGAGTTATAAGCGTAGCAGCGAACGTTGCTCCAAAGCTGATGAAGGAGATGTACGAGGCTTTCAAGTCCGGAAACGTTGAAAAAGCAAGGGAATTACATTACAAGCTCATGCCACTGTTTGATGCCCTCTTCATCGACACGAACCCAATCCCCGTGAAGAAAGCCCTTGAACTCATGGGGCTTCCGGCGGGGAAGCCAAGAATGCCGCTTGTCGAATTAAGCGAAGAGAAGACTGAAAAGCTCAAAAAAGTTCTTGAAAGTTTGCAGTTAATCTAACAAGCTTCTTTCTATCTCCCTAACAGATTTCGCTCCAGTTAGAACCATAATTCTCTTAAGTTCCTCCCCTATAACACTCAAAAGCTTTCTCACACCGCTTTCTATCGCTAAAGCGTAAATTACTGGTCTTCCAATTAGGACGAAATCAGCTCCGTAAGCGAGAGCTTTGAAAACATCGGTTCCATACCTGAATCCGCTGTCAACACCAGTTGTTACCATCTTCTCTATATTATCGAGAACTTCGAGGGGAGAAACTGCTGAATCTAAAACTCTCCCTCCGTGGTTAGAGATGACTACAGCGTCGCTAAAATTCGACGCTAAGTAATAATCCTTTTCGCTGAGAACTCCCTTAACTATGAAAGGTAGCTTCGTCGTCGAAGCCAGATCCTCAAGCTCTCTCCTGCTTAACGGCTTAGTTCCTCCGTAGGAAAGAACGTTATGCTTAACTTTCACTCCCGCCGCTGAGTCGATGTCTATTCCGACTGCAAAAGCTTTCGTTTTTTCTGCCCTCTCTATTTCCTCGTATATCTTTCTTCTATCCTCAAGGGGTTTGATTATCCACACGAAGGGTTTCCCGAATTTTTCAACCTCATCCTGTATCGGATAACCTATCCACGGAACGACACCAACTTCCCAAGCCTCCTCTATTATCCTCTCGAAACACCTTTCATCAACAGCCTTCACGAGTCCAGAAAGCGGAGCAGGCATTACGGGAAGAGAAATCTTTTTCCCGAGAAACTCCGTCTCAAGTTCAACATCCTCAACATCGTTTATCACATTCATTCTAATCCCTATGGAATCCAAAAACTCCCTGTTTCTTTTTACGGTCAATCCTCTTTCGGTTCCCCCTTCCAAGATCTCTAAATTTATTTTTCTTCTTCTGAGGATTTTCTTTGCTTCGGAAATTATTTCGTCCACGCTCTTCATCGGGAGTAAAAGGGATTGAAAGTACTAAAGGTTAACCCCAAGATTTAACATCCTTCCTAACTCCCTATGAAATGGGGGAGGAAAGTGATTAGCCCAAAGCTTCTGACCGATTTCGTAACAGCGAGCATGAAAAAAAGTGGAACACCAGTAGGTTTGTCGAAAGAGGAAGTGAACAGCTGGTGGAGGGAATTCGAGATTAAAAGAGAAGGAGAGTGGTTTTTCTTCACCGGATTACTTTACCAGCTAACCCCGTATATTGAAAAAGCCGTGGACAAAATCGAAGTTCTTGAGAAGATGAAAATTAGCAGTTTGATTCGATTTTCTAAGTTCACCCCGAGCAAATTTTTGAAGCTATTCGTATCTCCAAAAAAGGAGAGAGTCGTTGAAGCTAAAAGCACCATCAGGAGCATTTACAAACTTCTTGAAAAAGCTGGAGTAAGCGTTTGGTATAATCCAGATCTCGATTTTTACAGCGGAGTTCTTCTCTACGACTTGGGAGAAGAGGAAGAGTTCGAAAAACACGCCAAACTCGTGATAGAAAGGCTTGAAAGAGCAGGAGTAAAGAAAATCGTCACGATCGACCCTCACACAACCTACGCGTTAAAACACCTCTATCCAGAAAACTCCTTTGAAGTTGCAAGTTACGTAGAACTCGTGAAAGATTTGAGGGGAAACGTTAAGGAGGAAGTCGTTATTCACGATCCATGCTACTACTCAAGGTATCTAAGGCTCTACGATGATGTGAGAGAGATCATGAGCAACTTCGGAATCTCTTACCACGACATCAGAAATTCGAAAGAGCTCACTTCTTGCTGCGGAGGTCCGATAGAAGGAATATCTGCAAGAGTAGCCGAGGAGGTTGCTAAGCTTAGAGTTAATGAGCTCGGAAGCAAAAAAATCGTAACAACATGCCCCATATGCCTGTCAAATTTGAGAAGAGCTGGAGGAAAAGTGGTCGACTTGGCTCATCTGATATCTAAAGAAAACCCTTGAGAACTTCGTAATCGTAAATCACATCCACATCTCTCAACTCGTTTTTCTCCGAATCCCTCCAAAAAGTTTCGATGGTGTAATATTCAGCTTTGAGGTGGCTAAAAATAAACTGGAAATCTAACTTTCCTCTCTTCAGAGAGATGTGATCCACCCTCTTTTCGGGCTCACAGTCGTGGACGTGGCAGACGAGAATTTTACTTCCGAATTCGGCAACGAATTTTCTAAGCTCCTCCTCGAAATTCTTTTTGTTTGCAAGGGCGAAGTGTCCTATATCAAGGCAAATTTTTAGACCGTCAACCAGAAATTTTTCGTCGAAATTCCTGTCGTATTCGATGCATGCGTGAAATCCGTACTCCTCGGATTTGCTTAAGATGAATTCGCAAGCTTTTCTACCATTTTCCAGAATTTTCTTCTTCACCTTATCGAATTCTCTCGTCGGAGAGAAGTAGGTGATGTGAAAGTTGTAGTAGAGGGTTTCGAATTTCGACGCAAAATCCAAACACTTTTCCACAATTTTCAGACTCGCCTCGAAGATGTCATTCCTCGGCTGAGCTACGAATACATCAAGGGGCGAATGAAAAGAAATATTCATTTCGTAGGAGGAGAGTAAATCTTTCAATTCTCTCGAGTTTAGCTCATCGGGAAATGGGTAGTCTAAGGAGAGTTCCACGTACTCGTACCCTACTTCTCTTAAAAGTTCGAGTTTCCTGTTCAAGGGAAAATCACC
>WAQS01000317.1 GCA_015520115.1 Ferroglobus sp. | reverse complement strand
CTTCTGAAAATGCAGTATCTGGGACACTTATCTGCTACATCCGGCTCCGAATCACGGAGCAACGTCATTTGCAGCTCGTCCCTTTTCTCAAGAAAACTCGATCTCAGATAGTCGTCCACTATGTAGAAATCCCTATCAATTCTTATCCCGTTGCCGGCTCTTGAAACGTAAACCGTGCAGCCAATGTCGACAGGTCTTTCAAAAACGCTTTCAAAGGCTAAAGCGTAGCCAGCTACCTGCAGTCTGTGCCACTCCTCTCTTCTTCCAAGCTTCACGTCGAAAATAATTCCTCCAAGCATCCAAGCTGCATCGGCTCTCAAATACTTGCTCAAGCCAAGCAAGCTTCCATCGACCACCGTTTCCGTCGCTATAGGAAAAGATAGCTGAACCAAGCTTTCTTCGTTCAGGAAAGGATACTTGGCTTTAACTTCAAAAACCTTGCTCTCTATCCTTGTAGCCTGCCACTTTGCTATCTTCATGCAGAAATCCTTGAGTTCCTCCACATCTTTCTCCTTAATCTCCAAATTTTTGCCCATTTCCTTTAGCTCGTTTTTGAGGTTCTCCTCTGCGGATTTTATCAGTTCATCTCTCAAATCTTCGTATCCGAGGTAAACGAGCTTTTTTGCTTTTAAAAACATCGAGGACACTATCTTGTGAACAATAAATCCCTTCGCCTGTTGAACGGTCGTCGGAACGGATTTTCTCAGAATTTTGTGTCTTATCCAAGCATCCCTTCGAGTCGGGCAAATAGATGTTGCCACATCCCAAACAGGTAAGAGAAGCTCGTTTGAATATGGTCTGACGGGAGAATCGAACCAGTTCCAGCCCCGCAACCTGTCGTCTATCTGATTTTCCCTAACCCTCGGAAGCAAATCCCTCGTCAGCCTTTTCACCTCGATAACGTCAAGATAGTACATTCCAATCACCACGGGATGTAGGGGATCGTGAAACTCTCCTTATTCCCCTTTAGGAAGGAAACGAACTCCTGCAAGTAGTAGAACATCACGGTCTCCATTTGCATCTTTCTGCCTTTGTATTCGATTCTGTTCTGCATAAAGTCAGAGAAAAACTGATTTTTCAGCGTGACTATCGTGTTACTTTTAGCTTTTTCGGAGAAATAGGCTGGAGTTATCCTTTTCAAGAAGCTCACAACGAATCTGTCAACCATCGGCCTGAAGGGCTCCATCAAGTCGAAGACGAGAGAAAGCTTTCCCGGTCTGTCGACGTGAACGTAACCCATGAAAGGATCGAGACCAAATTTTAGCGTATACTTCCAGATTTGATTCGAGAGGAGGTTGTAACAGATGTTCAGAGATAAATTAACCGGATCTTCGCTTTTCTGCTCCCTCCCCGGAAAATTCCAACCGTCTAAGCTGAGTTTTATTGCATCCCAATAATAATTTGCGATCTCTCCCTCGTAAGCGAGTATTCTCTTTCTGGCAGCTTCAAGATCTTCAAAATCCTCTTCGAGAAAAGTTTCATATCTCCTTTTAATTGCTTCGTAAATTTCGTAGAGCCTCGTCGAAAGCTCCTCGTTCATCCTTCTGCTCTTCGAGTAATATCTGACGTTCGACATCTGATTCCTCGCTTTTCCCGCTATGATAAATTTCGCTATTTTAACTCCCCTCGAATCCTCCAAGCTCTTATACTGCTCGATTCTGTTCAAAGCCGTTCCGCCAAGTTTTGCACTCACAACTCTCGCCACAGGCTTACCCATGGGAGTCGTAAGCAAGACATCAACTCCAGATTCTGCTAAAGCTTTCAAAAGCTCACTTGAAATATTAGCTTTCCCCGAAATAATCACGTCTCGAACGGATTTTATGGGGATTTCCTCCTTCCCTTCTTTTGTAATTATCAAAATTCTCTTCTTCTTTTTCCTGAGTGTCACACCGAAATCGTCAATTAGCAAATGTCCATATTCAGTTAACCTCATTAAATCATTTTTGATACGGAAAATTAAAAACATTTCTCTACAACAAATATTTCACATCAAAAAGCTCAAATATGTGCGTATTATATACGATTCTTGATTTGGGAAATTGAAAATTCCCGCTGAAGTCGTGCAAATCTCGTAAAAACTGATAGTTTACTTTAACGGTTGTTACAAAATTTCTGGACTACTCGAACATTCTGCACTTCTAACACTGTTAACTTTCAAGAGCTGCTGAACTTTATAAATTTTTTCTCGAACAGTCTGGATTTCGTTTTTAATTGTTT
>WAQS01000316.1 GCA_015520115.1 Ferroglobus sp. | reverse complement strand
ATTTGCCGATTACTGAGGTTTGAAGAACCCACAACTTTTGAACCTTATTCTTCCTTCTCTAAAATCTTCAGTCCAGTTCGGAAAGACCTTGGATATCTTATTCTCAAAGTACACGCACCGATAGTGGTCGAGCTTTTTGTAATTCTTGCAATTCAGGCAGCCCATGAAATCAAATTAACTTGATATTATTTAAAACTTTCTGGAGTAGAAGATATATATTTCTTTGCGAATCTTGAATTATGCTCATCTTCACCCTCGATGTTGGATCGAGAACGCAAGATTTCATGCTCTTCGACTCGAATGAAAATCCGAGAAATTTCGTTAGAGCAATTCTACCTTCTCCCACGGTTATACTCGGTAGAAAAATAAGGAGGCTTGCAGAAGAAGGAAGGGATGTATTTTTAGCTGGATACACGATGGGTGGAGGTGCAGTTTCACAGGCTGTTAAAGAAGCTGTGGGAAAAGTTAACGTTTTTGCGACGGAAAAAGCCGCTTTAACGATAAACGACGATCTGGAAAAAGTTAAGGAGATCGGAGTTAAAATAACTGAAAACGGTGAGGGGGAAAGGATAGTTCTTAAAGACGTCTTCCTTGAAAGCTACGAAAAATTTCTTGAAAGTTTCTCCCTTGAAATACCGGAGATCATAGCTGTCGCGGTACAAGATCACGGTTTCTCTCCAAAGCTCAGTAACAGAGTTTTCAGATTCCAGAAGGTTGAAGAACTTTTGAAAAAGAACGGAACGATCTATTCCCTAATTTTCGATGAGAACTCGGTTCCGGAATACTTCAATAGGATGAAAAGCGTTGTTGAAAGCGTTAAAGATTACGGTGAGAGTACTGGAAGAGATTTTAGGGTTTACGTTGCCGACACTTCTTTTGCAGCTGTTGCCGGATGCATGCTTGCGGTGAACAACTTTCCCGCTCTGCTCATAAATTTTGGGAACAGCCACACGGTCGGAGCGATAGTCGATAAAAGCGGAGAGGTTTACAGCATATTTGAGCATCACACGAGAATTCTTATGAACGCCGACTTCCACGAATTCCTCAAGAGATTCGTAAATGGAGAAATTACCAACGAAGACGTTTTGGAGCAAGGAGGACACGGAGCTTTCGTTAAAGAGGTTGTGGAGGTTAATGAGATCCTCGCCACCGGGCCAAATGCTAAACTTTTCGGGTTTAAGGAAGTGGCACCTTTGGGAGACGTTATGACGGTTGGAAATGCGGGACTTGTTAAAATGTTAAGTGAAAATGAAGGCTTGGCAGGAATTTGAAGAGGAAATACTGAAGATTTTCGAAGAACACGGATTTAAATCTAAGAGGAGGTTTATCTTCAAGGATGAAATTGGGAGAGGGGAGATTGACATTTTGGCTGAACGCTTCGGAATTATTTTAGCGGTGGATGCTAAAAGGTACACTGAAAGCTGGTACAGGCTTTCGGCACTGAAAAGGGAGGCAAAAAAGCATGCGGATAGGTGTAAAAGGCTTGAGAAGGTTATTGGCAGAAGGGTAATTCCGGTGATAGTCCCCCTTATAGACGATCATGTTTACTTTCATCATTCCTTCATCGTGCCTTTCGTAGCTCTCAACGATTTTTTGCTCAATCTTCATTACTACTTAGCTGAGTTCGGGTTTGAGTAGGGCAATCTTTTAAAATTAATTCTGGATAATTCTGTCATGCTTCAGGAAATTGTCGAAGAGCTCGAAAAAATCGTGGGAAAAGAGGGCATTGCCAAGAACGTTGAGGACTACCTTTACGACGAAACTCCGAAAAGGGTCAGACCAAAAGCGGCTGAAGACGTTGTGGTTGTGAAGCCGAAGAGTAGCGAGGAAGTGTCGAAAATTCTTAAGCTGGCGAACGAGAGGAAAGTGCCGGTAGTTGTTAGGGGAGGAGGGACAGGATTAAGTGGAGGATCGATTCCCCTTTCTCCGGGGATCGTTCTTTCAATGGAGAGGATGAACGAACTCGAAATAGACACGGAAAACCTTGTGGCTGTTTGCGAGGCAGGAGTAACTTTAAGGCAGCTCCTTGAAGAAATTGATAAAATACCCGGGTTATCTTTCCCCCCTCATCCGGGGCATGAGGGGGCGCAGATTGGAGGGCTTGTGGCAAACAACGCCGGAGGTGCGAGGGCTGTTAAATACGGGATTATGAGAAACTACGTTCTTGGAATGGAAGTAGTTCTCCCCAGTGGGGAGATTCTGAATTTAGGAGGGAAGGTCATCAAAAACGTAACCGGTTACGATCTTATGCACCTGCTTATAGGAAGTGAAGGGACGTTAGCTGTGATAACGAAAGTCGTTCTTAAACTCATTCCAGAGCCGGGAGGAACTTACACCCTCGTCGTTCCTTTCGAAAGGACGGAAGACGCTATAAAAACGGTTCCTGAGATTTTAAGGAGCGGAACGATTCCACTTGCTATTGAGTACATGGATGTGGAGGCTGTGAAAGCTGGGGAAGCTGTGACTGGGAAGAAATGGCCTTACGAGGGAGGGGAGGCTCATCTAATGATCATAGTTGAGGGTAGGGATGAAGACGAGCTCTTGAAAGTTTCTGAGGAGATAGAAAGGCTTGCGAAGAAGAACAACGCCATAGATGTTTTTGTCGGAGTTAGCAAGAAAGAGCAGAGGGATCTTCTTGACATTAGAAGCTTGATATACGAGGGAATGAGAGATGTTACAGTCGACCTCCTTGACGTTTCCGTTCCCATAGCTTCAATTCCTGAATACGTTACGAAGTGTAAAAGGTTTGCTGAAGAGATTGGAATAAAAGTTCTCCACTACGGTCACGCTGGAGATGGGAACGTTCATCAGCACATCCTCGAAGTGGAAGGATGGGAGGAGAAGTATCGGAAGTTTAAGAACTACGCTTTCGGCTTAGTAAAAAAGCTTGGGGGATTCATAACCGCCGAGCATGGAATTGGAGTTGTGAAGAAGGAAGATATGTACTCGACCCTTCCTCAGAAAGCTGTTGAACTTATGAGAGAGATCAAGAGAATTTTCGATCCGAACAACATCTTAAATCCGGGAAAAGTCGTTGATGTCTGATTTCAGCAACTATTTTATATTCTCAGTATTAAAATTTTAAACATGGTTATCGGTGTGACGATGGTAAACGTTTCTCCGGGAAGTGAGAAGAGCGTCTATATGAAGATAAAGGAGATGAAGAACGTTAGAGACGTGTACCACGTTTTCGGGGAATTTGACTTCGTTGTGATAATAGACGCTCCGAGTCTGGCTGAGTTGAACAAGACCGTCGATAGTATAAGGGCTATCGAAGGTGTTACGAAGACTCAAACGGTAGTTGGAGCTGAGATATGAAGCAGAAGGAGATAAGCGTAGCGGAGTTTTTCGAGAAGAACAAGCACATTCT
>WAQS01000315.1 GCA_015520115.1 Ferroglobus sp. | reverse complement strand
TTTTAGCCGTGCAGCACTCTATATGGTTTGGCATCACCAAGTGTCTTATCAGGAGCTCTCCAGTTTTCTTAGCATCCAGGAAGTTCCTTGTCACAACTTGGAAGTAGTTTCTGACGTTGGAGTATTTCTTAGCGCATTCGTCATTTCCGTATTTGAAGTCCCCAAGCCAAACGTCAACGACGTCTTCGATTATCTTTCCGAGTTCCCAGGAATGGTACATGTTCGAGTTCCAGACAACGGGAATGTTCGACTTCACCTCTCTCAGGATTTTAAGAATGGTGTGGGAATGCTGATCGGGATTCCCTCCAACGAAATTAACGTTTCTGCTTCCCTGCCTTCTCCTTATGTCGATCATAACCGCCAATTCCTTTGGATCGACTTTGTAGTCGTCATCGTAGACTATATCGTAGTTCTGACAGAAAACGCACGAAAACGTGCAGCGGTTGAAGAAAATCGTGTGAGAAGGAACAAGTTCTGGCTCTTCTCCAAAGTGAAGAAATTCGCTGCTGTAGTAGCTTTCAACTCCAGTTTTGCAGTATCCGAGCTTCTCGTATCTGTTGACTCCGCACCTCCTCTCGCAGAAGTTGCAGTTTTTTAGCATCTCCATCAGCAGATCTATTTTTAAATCGAGAAAAGAGTACTCTGGAGGTTTCTTGTCCAGAATCCTTAAGTTCTCTCCTTCCTCCTCCAAAAACTTTTGAAACTCCTTCTTGTATTTTTCGTGGGTCTTGAAATCTCCCTCTTCAGCTTCAAGCCTTTTTACCAGCTGAAACTTGGCCACAGCTTTATTCCTGTTTATCGCTTCATACCTTTCCAACCCTCTTACCACACTTAGAAATTCCACGAAAAGGTTTTATCCTTTTCGATCAGGCTTTTATTTCCACATTTTCGACAAGCACATCTCCACAAATCGTGTTTTCAACCTGCCTAACGTTTTTACTCATGCAGGAAACCTTCTTTAGGAATTCGAAAACGTTCCCGTAGAGCATAGCCCCTCTAACAGGCTCTCCATTCTGGTAAGCGTTCATGCACTCTAAACTGAAGTCACCGCTAACCGGATTGGCTGTATGCGCTCCTATGAAGGAGTGAACGTAAAAATCTGCGTCGAAGCTACCTTTTTCGATCTCAACAACGATGTTCGAGGGATGAATTTTCGGCAAAGAATCGAAATCTTCCCTGAAAGCGTTGCCCGCCTTTTCCCCAAGAATCCTCGAATGTTTGAAGTCGCACAAAAATCCTTTGAGAACACCCTCTTCAAGGAGTGTCTTTCTTTCAGCCTTAACACCCTCATCGTCAAAAGAATAGGAAAACACTTCCCCCTCAACCGTTGGATCGTCGTAGATCGTTAATCCCTCAATAATAGTCTCCCCCTTTCTTCCGTTTAGAACGCTTCTGCCTTTTACGACATTTTCCCCGTTAAAGGAAGGGTAGAAGGAGAAGTATAGTAGCTGATGAAATGCTAAAGGAGATAGTACTACATCGCAGACTCTCCTCTCGGCTTTTTTAGCTTTCGAATCGTCTATTGCCAGAGAACAAACCTTTTCTGTTAATCTTTCAAGATTTAGGTCTGCTTTTCTGCTTGCATCGAATTCGTAAGCGCTTCCTTTGTCGTGGACAGCTTCGAGCATAACGGCGAAAAACGTTGCTTTTTCTGAAACTTCTCCCGTGTCATTCCAAACTCTTCTCTCAAGGGTTTCGATTTCAACTATTCCGCTCGCTATTTCGCAGCTTCTTTCAGCTTCTATCGTTTCAAAGGACTCCTTCAGAACTTCTAAGGGGTTTTCCTCAAGCTTTTTATCGTACAATCCCCCAACCCTTCTTTTTCCGACAGAAGGAAAGCTGTCAAGCTCGTCTTCAGATATCCTAACGAGTTTTTCGAGCTTTTCAACTAAAGACTTATCCAGACTTGTTGCCGATGAAAAAGCAAGCTTACCGTCTTTTATGACCCTCACTCCGTAACCCTTCTCAAACTCCTCGGAAACGTTCTTTATCCTGCTTTTCTCGATGGAAATTGAGTAGTACTTGCTTCTCACTTCGTAAACTTCAAAGGCGTCGAAGGCTTCGAACATTTACTCTCCTCCCACGAATGCTTCTACAAGGGTGTAAGGACCTCCATCCGCTACCGGAACCAACTGACCGGCTTTTCCGCAAAATCCCGGGTCAAAAGACAAATCTTTGGAAACTTTAACATTTCTCAGCGTTTCAAGGGTTTTTCCGCTGAGAGAAACATCTCTTATCATTTCTTCAATTTCCCCCTTCCTCACGATATAACCGTATTTTGTGTTGAAGTGGAAGTAGCCGGTAGCTGGGTTAGTCTCTCCTCCCCTCGATCCGAAGAGAATGACTCCCTCTTTAACCTCCTCAAGAAGCTCCTCAAGAGTGTAATCTCCGGGAGAGAGGAATGTGTTGCTCATTCTGACTATAGGAAAATCGAGAGAATCGCTTCTCCCGTTTCCAGCTTTTCCGCCGAGTTTTTTCGCAGTTTCTCTCGAATGCAAATAGCTCTTTAACACACCCCCCTCAACTATGGTTTTTCTCTCCGCTTTAAAGCCCTCATCGTCGAAGGGAAAAAAGCCGAACTCCTCCAAAGTTGGATCGTCGTAGATCGTAACACTCTCATCTGCAACTTTTTCTCCCAATTTCCCGGCAAGAACGCTCGCATTCTGCAAAACGTGGTCAGCCTCTACAG
>WAQS01000314.1 GCA_015520115.1 Ferroglobus sp. | reverse complement strand
CTATTGGGTAGTAACAATTATTGTTATGATGGAATATAGAAAGCTGCTTGTGGGGGATATGAATAAAGTTGTCGCATCCCTTTTAGCCAGAGCTTATGCCGCTGAACACTTCGAAGCGAATTTGCTTTCGGAAGCTTTGCTTTACGTCCACGACGATGAAGTCTGGAACGATGTTTTCTCGCTAATTAAAGACAACGAACTCCATAGAACGATAATAGAAGAAATCGTCGAAGTACTCGGTTTCGATATTAAAGATTTCAGAGAGTACTCAAAGATGTTCACAGAGAGCAAAATAAACCTTTCAGGGGACTTCTTGAGCGAAATGTTTAGCGAAATATTAAACTACGAGATCTGGGCTGAAAAATTCTACAAACACTTGGCGAAATTAGTTTCAGAAGTGCCCTTAGATGTGGAAAAGGAAAAAGTGGAAATCGTAAAGAACACGCTTGAAATGCTATCGGAATGGGAGAGAAGACATACGGAAGTTGCGAGAAAATACATACAATAAAGATATAAAAATTGAGAAAACTTACATCAATCCTAAAGCTTGCAGCTCTTCGGAAATCTTCTCAACAGCCCTCTTAGCGTCCTCTGGCTTTTTGCCCCCAGTTATAACCATCTTACCCGAACCGAAGATTAAAACAACAACCCTCGGGTCCTTCAATCTGTAAACGAGTCCGGGGAATTGTTCAGGCTCGTACTCTATATTCTCCAATCCCAACCCAACGGCTATAGCGTTTAGGTTCAAATCGACTCCGAGATCCGCGGAAGCTACTATGTTCTGCACTCTCACATCTGGATCGTCGTACACTTCGATGCCAAGGGACTTTATTATGTTAACCACTTGCTTCACAGCCCTTCTTGCATCTTCGACGCTTTTAGAGCCGGTGCAAACAACCTTACCGCTCCTGAAAACCAAAGCCGCCGCTTTCGGGTCCTTCGTCCTCAAAACCAATCCCGGGAACTGTTTTGGCTTGTATTCCGCATCTTTTATCTCCCTTGCGATTTTGTTCAGATCTATGTTCTCCCCAATCTGCGTAGAAGCGACGACATTCTCGATTTTTATTTTGTAATCTTTCATAGTTGTAACCCCCAATCAAAAACTTTTTAAATAATATAAATACCTTGCCCCGACGGTAAAGTTTGCTTCTTACGAGCACCTACGAAAATTCCGTCAATAGTCGAAGGAAGTTAGAAAAGCGGTTAAAAAAATCGAAGCTACTTATTTTCTTGGAACCAGTTAACAAGAATCTCGAACTGCTTGTGAGTGTTAACCTCATTCGTGTCCATGGGACTCTTGAAGAAGAAGCCCAGCTCTTTGATAACGCCATACATTCCCTTCTTCTTCGCGAATATTAGGAATCGAGCTATGTCTATGATGAGGGGAGCTGCAACAATAGCATCGATTGCATCCCAAATGAAGTAGAACTTCATGAGTTTGCCCATGAATCCTTTGAAGTGGATGAAGTCGAAAGCCGTTTTGTTGTCCACGAGGGAGGGGAAGTACTCTATCTGGGTTATGCTGTAGGGAGAGTAGCCGAAAATTTTCTCAAGAACCTTGTCCTTGCTTATAACCTTGCTCTCCTTGTTTTCCTTGAAGCTCAGAACGAGACCATCCAAGTCCCCAAGAATGTTGTAGCTCATCCATCCAACTACTTCAAGGTTTCTGTAGGCGAACATAGGAGCGAGGGTTGTTTTTACGAGAGTTTCCCCTGTTTTTCCGTCGTTTCCAGCGTGAGGAACTTTATTTTCTATAGCAAGCTCCTTCAAGGCTGGAATGTTCGTTCCAACGCTGGGGGTGAAGTTCCCGTAGGGTAAGCGGTTTTTCAAAGCGGCATAAGCGTAAAGCATGCTTGCGGAAGCGTACTCCTTTTTATCTTCTTCTATCATTTTCTCGAATCCGTCTAAGGAGCCGTGGTACTTCTCCTCGTATCTTATCATCGGTTCGGTTGAAGCTGTGTTTATAACGACAGTTTCTTCGTCGGCAAAGCTTTTCATGTCTTTCGACAGCTGATCTACTATCTCCCCAAGAGTCTTGTTTTCATCTTCAAGCGTTTCAAGTTCTCCCAAGGCTTTAACCCCTTCTCCACAGTTTATCGCCGTACCTTTCCTTGCAACGATTTTTTCTAAGTCCTCTCTCACAGCTTCGAGTATGTCTTTGTCAAAGTGTTTGTTCGCTTCCCAGTGCTCCAAAAGCGCCTCGTAAGCGTTGTTCTTCGGTCTTATTT
>WAQS01000313.1 GCA_015520115.1 Ferroglobus sp. | reverse complement strand
TACCAAAGGTCTCGTGCTCGTACTTTAATCCCATTCTTTTCAAAGCCCATTTGTACCAGAATCCTCTATCAACAACCTCCGGCTTATTTTCACAATATTTCAGCACCTCTTTAAGGAAAGCGTAGGCTTCAAAGCTTCCTCTACCTTCAGATACCCAGACGAACAGACATTCTTTAGAATCGACATCTATCACACTCCAGCTGAGGATCCGTTCGTTCTCTAACTTTTTAGCTTCGTCTATCGCAATTAGCTTTCTTTTCTTCTTTTCTGGAGGTTTTACGACTTTCTTAATTCTGTGATAGTGTATTTTCATATACTCATGACTTATTTTCTCGAACAAAGAAATAAATTTGCTCACTTTCCTTAAAGACAGACCGTAAAAGTAGAGTAGCGCTGAGAATCTTTAATTCCAATCCTTTTCTGTTCCTTAGAAAGACCTTCTTAGACTACATCTCTTCAATTAACTTCCAGATTGAGACTGCACAGCTTATACTTTGATTATTCTGAGTTTACACTTAACTACTTCCAGCAACTCCTCAGAAAACTTTTTAAAGTCAAACCCCGGTCTTGGAATAAATCATGACAATTTTATGAATTAATCATGGAAATATTTATAACGGTGTAAATGAATCTTCAAATATGCTTGGGGTTGAAGGAAAACTGATAACGGAAATTAGCGAGGAGGAAATAAACAGAATTTGGATAAAGCATTACGATAAAGGTGTTAGACCAAATCTTGAGTATCCAGAAATACCGCTTTACGATCTTCTTAATAACTCAGCCGAAAAATTCCCAGATAAGGTTGCGTTAGACTTCATAGGCAAGGAGATAACTTATCGACAGCTAAAGGAAGCATCAGAAAGGATAGCCGGTTACCTGAAAAATATCGGCGTAAAAAAAGGAGATAGGGTTATCCTCGACTTGCCAAACACTCCTCACTACGTCATAGCTTACTTCGGAGTGCTGAAAGCCGGTGGTACAGTTGTCCAATGCAACCCCCTTTACACCGAAAGGGAAGTTAGGCACATAGCTGAGAACAGCGAGGCGAAGGTTGCCTTCTGCATAGAGAGCGTCTATCCAAAGCTGAAAAAGCTGAAGGAGGAAGGAATTCTTGAAAAGATAATTGTTTGCAGAGTGGAAGATTACCTGAAGTTCCCCTTGAACTTTCTCTACAAGTTTAAGAAGGAAAAGGTGGAATTAAAGGGAGATTTCGATTTTTGGAAAGACGCTGCAAAGAGCGAACCTATAGAAAAAGCGGTGAAGGTTGATCCGAAAGAAGATGTGGCAGTCTTTCAGTACACTGGCGGAACCACCGGCTTACCTAAGGCAGCTATGCTAACCCATTTCAACCTTGTGGCTAACGTTTACCAAATACTTGAATGGCTTCCGGATTTGAGCGAAAAAGACGTGTTTGCGGGAGTTCTCCCATACTTCCACGTTTACGGAATGACCACAAGCATGAACGCTCCCATTGCGCTGGGAGCGAAGATAGTTCTGATTCCCGACCCAAGAGACATCAAAAGAATACTCGATTCGATAGAAAAGCACAAGATAACGATATTCTGCGGAGTTCCTACTCTTTTCAACGCTATAAACAACTTCCCCGGAGTTGAGAAAAGAGATCTCTCGAGCGTGAAAGCTTGCATAAGCGGTTCAGCCCCGCTGCCGATTGAAGTCAAAAGGGAGTTCGAAAGGCTTACTGGAGGAAAGCTCGTTGAGGGATACGGCTTAAGCGAAACTTCTCCAGTAACTCATGCGAATCCGATCTACGGGGTGAACAAAGAAGGAAGCATAGGCTTACCGTTCCCAGATACCTATGCGGTTATTGTAGATGACGAGGGAAGAATTTTGCCGATTGGAGAGGTGGGAGAGCTCGCGATAAAGGGCCCTCAGGTGATGAAGGGCTACTACAAAATGGAGGAGGAAACTTCCAAAGCCCTCGTGAACGGATGGCTTCTAACTGGAGATATAGCGAAAATGGACGAAGACGGATACTTCTACATAGTGGACAGGAAGAAGGACGTGATAATCGCCGGAGGATACAACATTTATCCGAGGGAGGTTGAAGAGGTTCTCTACGAGCACCCAGCAGTTTTGGAAGCTGCCGTCGTTGGTGTTCCGGATGAATACAGAGGCGAAACAGTAAAGGCGTTCATAGTCCTCAAACCCGAGTATAAGGGGAAAGTTACTGAGAAGGAGATAGAACAGTTCTGCAGAGAAAGGCTTGCAGCTTACAAGGTTCCGAAAATAATCGAATTCAGAGACGAACTTCCAAAGAGTGCCGTAGGAAAGATACTGAGGAGGGTGCTAAGAGAAGAAAGTACCAAGGGCTCTTCTTGAAGTTATAAGCTCTGGAGTCGTTTTTTCTCCTTTATAAATTTTTATCGCCTCTACTATCGCATTGATAAATTCCCTACTCGGCTTCCCAAGCTTCAAATTCTTGCAGAAGGTGTCCACGTAAACGTAATACTCCTCCCCCTTATAGATGAATAGAGCCTCATCCTCTCCCCTTTCGTAAATCGAAAAGGGAAACAGCTTGCAGGATAGCGGCTTCTTCTCCTGAATTATGCAAAGGTTCCTGTATTGAAAAGGACACACTCCGTTGATCTTCCTTATGTAGTACCTCCCCCTCCTCTCCTCAACGTACTGTTTCGGTAGTCTCAAGTATTCGTAAAAAGTTAGCCTCGGCTTGTAGGCTTTGCAGCAGCTACCGCAAGCTAAGCATTTCCAAGAATGGACTCGTTTCCACGGCACCTTCATAGTCTACCTGTGGTAGTCCCTTTCACCTTTTAAGGCTAAGACGATGTTAGCCTTTAGGGTTACTTCAAAGTAGTGTTCGTCCGGCTCTAAAACAGCAAACCTTTTTGGAATGGGAACGAAAATACATTCATCGTCGTTGTCTTCGTAGAACGTTATCGATTCGAGTTTCTTCTTCTTTCTGTTAATCCTCAGGAAGAGATTTCTGTCTTTGTACTTTCTAACGATCTTCATCAATTCCTGAAGGGGTATTTTGTTGACGATTTCGACGTATATCTCGTCGCATTCTTCAACGCAAGTATCTACGAGTGCGTGCATTCCAATAAACAAACTGCTTAACTAAACTTAAAACTTTCCATAAGATAGAAATATCTCCACGGGATTTAAAAGCCATGGAAAAAGTGAAGACGCTCGTTGAAGCTTTGCCTTACATAAGAGAATTTCACGGAAAGGTAATGGTTATCAAAATAGGCGGGCATGCGATGGTTAACGAGGAGATTTTAGAGAGTGCCGTGAGAGATATAATCCTTCTATATTTCGTTGGTATTAAGCCGATAGTCGTTCATGGTGGTGGACCAGAAATAAGCGAGAAAATGGAGAGGTTGGGAATAAAACCGAAATTCGTCGACGGACTGAGAGTTACGGACGAAGAGACGATAGAAGTCGTTCAGATGGTTCTCGATGGGAAGATCAATTCTAAGATCGTTTCTCTCTTCATAAAAAACGGCGGGAAGGCTGTTGGCATGTCCGGGAAGGATGGCTTGCTCGTCGTTGCGAAAAAGAAGAAGGTGAAGAAGAAAATCGGAGATAGCGAGGTTGAACTTGATTTGGGTTACGTGGGAGAAACGGAAATAGTTAAC
>WAQS01000312.1 GCA_015520115.1 Ferroglobus sp. | reverse complement strand
GCCTTTCTCATTACAGTTCTCACCGGAAGCTGTCCGATGCTTTCTACTGTGAAAAGAAAGTCGTTCGTTTCCTCTATCACTATCGCATTCGCTTCGCAAACTCTTACGCAATCTCTGCACATCGAGCATTCGAGAATATCTTCCACAACAACCTTTCCGTTATCGTTTTTCAGCACGTTTCTCGGGCAAGCTTCGACGCATTTCATGCACAAATTGCAGTCTTCAGTAACGTCTATTCTCGGGACTACTTTATAGTAGCATACCGATACTGGCTGGAATTTCGCATGCTCTTTGCCAGTCCCGAGCCTTGCGACCGCTTCAAGCATCAGCTGTTGTCCCTCATAAAGTTCGACGATCGGAATGTTGTCGTAAACTGGCTTGACTTCTGGGTCGTCAGGAATCAAATCGCCAGAATATACCGTTTTCGGACCTTCGACGTTTAGTCTTAGGGAAACCTGACAGTTCGGGCACCCTTCCCCTTCGCAAACGCACTTATCCTGAAAGTTGTACCTCTCAAGATCCGTTTTCAACGGAATTAAACCGATTCTGTGAGCAATTATCTCATCGTACAAAAGCGACGTGTTCAGGTAGAAGTCCACATAATCTACAGCCAACGTTGGAACTAAGCTTTTCATAGCTCTTCTCCAAGCGTTGGCAAAAACGTAGTCGGAGTCTTTTAAAATAAATTTGATTTTAAGCTCCTCTTCCGATAGAATTTCCACCTTCATTACACTCTCCTACCTCTCTTACCACCCGGAGGTCTCGTTCCGTCGTGCGGAATTGGCGTAACGTCTTCTATCCTCCCTATCTTCAACCCTGCTCTTGCCAAAGCTCTTATTGCTGCTTGAGCTCCGGGGCCAGGAGTCGTGTGTTTGTTTCCACCAGGAGCTCTGACTTTTATGTGAACTCCAACGATTCCCTTCTCCTTTGCAATCTCAGCAGCTCTCAAAGCCGCTTGCATGGCCGTGTACGGATTACCCTCATCTCTGTCAGCTTTAACTATCATTCCTCCACTAACTCTTGCTATAGTTTCACTGCCAGTTATGTCGGTTATTGTGATTATCGTGTTGTTGTAGGAAGAGAAAATGTGAGCTATACCCCAAATCTCCTTTTTCTTCTTTTCAGCCACGATTACTCACCTCTCTTGGCGAAGGGAGAATTAGGATAGTAATCTATCAGGCTTTCCTCATCTTTTTCGACTATGTAACTTGGCGAAGTCACCCTTCTCCCAGCTATTGCTATGTGCCCGTGAACTATCAACTGCCTCGCCTGTTTTATCGTATTAGCTAAGCCCATTCTGTAAACTATCGTCTGCAACCTTCTCTCAAGGAAATCTTCTACAGTCAAGTTTAGAATGTCATCCAGAGTTGCGTTCTCCGGCAAAACACCCATTCTGTTGAGCTTCTTTATGATCTGCTGAGCTTTCGCTTTAGCTATCTCCCCCTCTCTCCCCGGGAGGTTTACCTTAGCGAGAAGCTCTCTCGCAGCTCTTCTGTACTTTCTCAGTATAGCCTGAAATCTCCAAAGCTCCCTCTTGTTTCTCAAACCGTACTTAATTATGAGAGGTCTTTCCTTCTCAAGTCTAACCCTATCCCAAGGTTTTTTCGGGGTTAAGTACTTTTTCCTGTGCCTTTTAGGATCGCCCATATCACCACCTCACTTCTTCCTCCTCTGCACTCCAACAGTCTGTCCGGTTCTTCCAGTTGATCTCGTCCTCTGTCCTCTAACCTTGTATCCCCTCGCATGTCTGATTCCTCTGTAGGCTCTTATCTTTATCAACCTCTCGATGTCAAGTTTCTTAGCCAAGTCAACGTCCTTGCCAAGGAGGTGAAGATCTTTGCCAGTGTAGAGGTCTTTTCTTCTGTTGAGCATCCATGAAGGAAGCTCTTCAATGTTCTCTTCTATGAACTTCTTCAGCTTCTCAATTTCCTCATCGCTGAGGTTTCCAAGCTTTTCTCTTGCGTTTAACCCTAAGTGGTTAGTGATGGCTCTCGCCATTCTCAAACCTATACCCTTGATTCCCGTTAATGCGTGAACTAACGGTTTATTTCCGTCCAAATCCGTATCAGCGATTCTGACTATGTGCTTGAACTCCGCCATGGGATCACCTTCTGAGTGGAGAGGTGGGAAAGATAGATATTTAAACGTTGCTCTCAAAGTCTTGTGATTTGCGGGATAGACGTCGGGATTAAAGAAAGTTTCGTTGCTATCATAAAAGGAAGGAAAGTGCTGTACCTTGGGAAACTAAAAGATCTACCGATCTGCGAAGCTTACGGAATCGATGCTCCTCTAAGCTACAAAGAACCCTTTAGGGATTGCGAAAAAGAGCTTCTCAAAATGGGGATTCCGGTAATTCCGCTAAACACTCCTTTCATGAAGGTTTTACACAAAAAAGCTGTGGAAATCGTTGAAAAAATCGAAAGCGGAAGGATCTTTGAAGTTTACCCTTACGCAACGAGGAAACTCCTTGGATTTGCTTACAGCAAAAAGAAAAAGGAGGGTAGAAAAAAGATAGAAAAGAAATTGAGAGAGTTCTTCGATTTTGAAAAAGAGCTGAGCGAACATGAGATAGATTCGTTAACAGCCGCTTTAACCGTGAAGTTATTCTTCGAAGGGAAAGCCAAAGAAGTTGGTAAGGAATGTAAAATTCTAATTCCCTCAGTTTAACTTTGCGCACTCAAGTTCTATAACCTCAGCCTTCGGCTTTCTCCTCTTAAAAGCGTAATCCTTAGCTGCGACGATTAGTTCACAAAAAGGCTGACAAAATCCGTAAAGGCGGGAACATTTTTCCATCAAAGAACACTCCAAAACCATAACCGACTTGCTTTCCGTGTCAACGTCAACAATTCCTTCCCTCCTACGAAGCTTAACTTTCAGTCTAAGAGGGTTCATACACTTACCTCCTATCTATATCATTATCATGGTTGTGATTATGTACTTAAGATATTCTACTTTCCCATCCTATATATCTTTTTCGAACACCGAGATTCAATAATAAATCATTGATAATAATTAAGAATAAAGGGAGGCGAAATTTATATATTTAGAGGGGCTAAACTCCAAAGGATGGTTGCGATAAAATTCCTCGGAGGATGCAGGGAAGTAGGGAGATCGGCAATAATGGTAGACTCGATCATCTTAGACTACGGTCTTAAGCCATCAGATCCTCCCGAGTTTCCCCTTGATGGTATAGCTCCAAAGAGTTTGATCCTCTCTCACGGTCATCTCGATCACGTTGGAGTAGCTCCAAACTTAATGGACTACGACCCCCTCGTTTACATGACTCCGCCAACCAGCGACTTAAGCTCGATTTTACTTAAGGACTCTCTCAACATAATGGAGAACCCGCCGTATACAAAAAGACAGCTCAGACAGTTCGAGAGCAACACGAGATTCGTCAGGTACGATGAGCCCTTCCACATCGACGGCTGGGAAATAACTCTGTTCAACGCCGGACACATTCCGGGAAGCGCAAGCATATACATGGAGAGGGACGTAAGCATCCTCTACACCGGAGACATAAGACTTGAGGATACAAGACTCCTTGAAGGAGCAGACACGAGCTATCCAGAAATAGACGTTCTGATAGTTGAAAGCACATATTTCGGTGTTGAACACCCAGACAGAAGAGAGCTTGAGAAAGCCTTCGTTGAAAGCGTGAAAGAAACTCTCGACAATGGAGGTTTCGCAATAATTCCCGCCTTTGCTGTTGGAAGAACGCAGGAAGTTGCTATGATCCTCGTAAAACACGGAATTATTCCATACGTAGACGGAATGGGCAACGAAGTTGCGAAAATTCTGGAAAGATATCCTGAGTACATAAAGAGCGCCAAGGAGTTGAGAAAGACGATGAAGAAAGTTATTCCGGTGGAGAAAGGAAAGAGGGAGGATATACTAAAAGAACCAGCTGCCATAGTAACGACAGCAGGCATGCTCAACGGCGGACCAGCTTTGTTCTACATCTCAAAGCTCTACAACGACAGCAGATCCAAGATAATCCTCACAGGATACCAAGTTGAAGGGACGAACGGAGATAAGGCTTTGAAGAGAGGAGAGATAGACTTGGGAATGAAAACCGTGAAGCTGAAGATGAAAGTCGAACAGTACGACTTCTCAGCTCACGCCGATGATAGTCAGTTAAAAGAGCTCGTTAAGAGAATAGCCAACAGAGGGGTTGAAGTAGCCTTCGCCGTCCACGGAGAAGATCCAGAAAGCTTCGCAAACTGGATGAGGGAAGAGCTTGGAATCGAAAGCTACGCTCCGAAGAACGGAGACGTATTTGTGCTATGATCCTTGTAGCTTCAGACATACACTCCAACAACCTCGTCTTTGCTAAAATCCTCGAAAGAGAAGAGTTTGAAGCTATTTTTGTTTGCGGTGACATAACCGACTTTAGAGGAGAGGATGTTCTCTCCTTCGAGAGAGTTGTTAAGGAGTACGAAGTTCCTTGCTTCGATGTCCACGGAAATTGTGACGATAACTTAGCTATAAAGCTCCTTGAAAGCTCCGAAGTAATAACTTTTCTCCACGGAAGAAGCGTCGAGTTTAACGGCTTTCTAATCCACGGAGTTGGAGGATCGAACAGAACTCCCTTTTACACCCCATCGGAGTATTCAGAGGAGTACATAGAGAGCGTGCTGAAAAGATTTAACATAAGCGGGAACGACATATTGCTCGCTCACTGCCCACCCTACGGAATACTCGACAGAACCTACGAAGGAATCCACGCCGGCTCCACTTCGATAGCCATGCACGTTAAAAAGTTCCAATTTGTTTTCTGCGGTCACATCCACGAGGCGAAGGGTGTGGAAAGAGTTAAAAATACGATACTCGTAAATCCTGGCTCCACCGCTTCTGGAAATTACGCTTTGGTTGATCTCGAAAAGTCGGAAGTGTACTTAAAGAACGTTTACGAGTAGTGGTGTTTCTGAGGATGAAGTCTTTCTATAAGCTCTGTGTCGAAGATGTCCCTTTCTTTCGGTACTTTTTCAATGTAGCCAAGCTTTTTCATAACCTCAAGCAGTTCCATCGTGCAATCTATGTACTCTCTCGGAAGTGAAGAACAGTATTTCGGACTAAGCGAAATTATCTCCTCCATCGTTTTTGGATCGATTAACCCGTTAAAGTATTCACTCAAGCTCTTCGAAACTACACCTCTCGCCTCTTTGAGTAAATTGCAAGCCCATTCGTGTTTGATAAGGAAATCGGCAAGATTTATTTTCTCTAAAGCGCTCTTTCTTACCACTATCCCGTAACTCGGATTGAAGGGAAACAACTCCTTCGGGTGAAAAAATATCTCAGCTCCGTGTTTTTTTGCCAAAACGATAAGATTCGGAGTGCCGCAAACCGCATCAAGCTTCCCATCGATGTAATCTTCAAGAATCATATCAGCCCACGGATAATTTACCACTTCAGCTTCAATGTTCTCCCTTTCGAGTGTAGCCCTCAAGATCACGTCGTGAATGCTTCCCTTCGACGGAACTCCAATTCTCGCCCCTTCAAGTTTCCTTCCAGCTATAGCAGTTCCCTCAACATGTCCCCCAGCTACGCAGACTATTTCCAACCCCTTTGAGATTCCAAGAATCGTCGGAGTCAATCCAACGTAAGCCAGATCTATCTCCTTTCTCTCAAAAGCTCTTATTATATCCACGCCGGTCCCAAAAAGCTTCCATTCCGCTTCGATGATGTTATAGTGGCGAAGTACGTGGGAGGTGTGGTAAGCTGTGGATAAAAACCCTATTCTCATGAGCAGAG
>WAQS01000311.1 GCA_015520115.1 Ferroglobus sp. | reverse complement strand
GTTCAAAAAGTTTGCAAGTCTTTGCTTTTTCGGAAAAGGTTAAAGTAAGGGGAGAGGAGTACTTGGTGATATTTATCGAGGAAATAACTGAAGAAATGAGAAAGGAGAGACTTCGCGAACTAATCGTGAACAACGTTAGGGATGTCATCGCTCTTGTTGACTTTGATGGAAAAATCCACTATGTATCTCCCTCTCTAACGTTCGTTCTCGGCTACAGCGTGGAAGAGGTTGTTGGAAAAAGCGTTTTTGAGTTCGTCCATCCAGAAGATCTCGCAGCGGTGAAGGAAATTTTTCAGGAGATAGTAAGTGAGGGGGTTGGTAAAGCTATCTGTAGAGTTAAAAGGAAGGATGGGGAGTACGTATGGATTGAGGCGGTAGGGAAAGTTATCTCCTTCGAAGAGAGAATCGGAATAATATCTGCGAGAGATGTAACGGAGACGGTAACCCTCGAAAACCTTTTGAGGGTCATAAACAACGTTGGGAAAGTGATAGTCCACGCAAAAGACAGGGAAAGTTTGCTCAACAACGTTTGTAATGAACTTACGATGTTTTTCCCGGCGGTTTCCATATGGCTGAGAGAGGAGGGATTGGTTAAAAACTGCGGAAAAGATTTTGAAATTTGCAATTTCGCTGAAAAGGTTGCGAAAGAGGGAGAGACAGTATTCGAAACGTGCGAAGTCTGCGGAAAAGTAAAAGCGGCGTTTCCAATGATTGCTGACGGTGAACTCAAGGGCGTTTTGGTAACTTGTCTCGACCGAACGCAGAAGCTTGACGAGGAGGAATTGCAGATGCTTGATGTGTTGGCTAACGACATAGCTTTCGCGATAAAAGCACTTGAACTTGAGGAGGCGAAAAGAAAGGCGTACAGACAGATTGAGGACAACATTTACAAATTTGCAATTCTTGTCGACGAGATAAAAAATCCGCTCATGGCAATATTGGGGCTTGCTGAAGAAAAAGTGGAGGACGAAGAGGTTAGAAGAAAAATAATTGAGCAGGTGGAGAGGATAAAAAACATCGTCAAAAAGCTTGACGAAGGTTGGCTCGAATCGGAGAAGGTTAGGGAATTCCTGAGGCGCTATCTCTGAAATCGGAATTTTTAAATATCCTTGAGTCAACTCTACATCTGATGAAGAAAATGGTTACTGTGGTTTTAATTTTGCTTTTAATCGCAAATGTCTCTGCCAGACCGGAATACATGAAAGATTTCAAAAACTTCAGCGACAAAGTTAAGAAGTGCACGTTATGTCACGTCCAAAGCTCGGGGTACGGAGGACTAAATCCTTTCGGCAGGGACTACGCTCAGATAGGGAGCTTAACCCCGGAGTTGATGCAGCTCGACAGCGACGGGGACAGATTTTCAAATATAGAGGAGTTGCTCAACGGAACGATGCCGGGAGATAAAAACTCCTATCCGGGAAAGAAAGCTCCTGGATTTACCTCTCTTCTTCTATTAGCAATAATAATTTTGTATTTGATGAAGAGAAAGTCTTAAATACCTTTTTTACAGTAGTTGAAAAATAGGTGGCAGCATGAAAATAGCGGTGATAATCCTTACTGCACTGCTAATATCTCCCGTTTCAGCTCAAATAAGCGGGAAAAGCGTTGAGGAGTTAATCTACTGTCCATGCGGATGTGGAGAAATTCTTGCAAACTGTCACTGCGAAACCGCAACGGAAGTAAAGAAGGACATTCAGGGAAAAATTCTTGCTGGTTCCAAGCCGGAAGATGTTTTGAGTGAATACGTGAAAATTTACGGGGCGAACATCCTCGTAAGGAATGAGGAGGTTGCGAGATCGAAAAGTGACGAAACTTTGTATCTTTACTTAGCCGGAATTGGTGTGACTGCTGCGATAGCTTACGCTATAGGGAAGTCTTCAAGGAAGTCTGAAGATTGGAAAGTTAAAAAGAGGTGAGGGAATGAATATTGGATACTTCTCAGTCTTTGCCGGGTTGGTGACTGCTGCGTTCTCCTTTTTAGCGTTTTACTTGGGAGTTAAAAATAAGAACTCGGAACTTTTAAGAAACGCAGAGAGAAGCGCTTACCTTTCAGCCCTCTTCACTTTTCTGGCTTCCTTTATTCTCATCTACTACTTCCTCACGGACAATTTTAAAGTGGAGTACGTAGCTTCCTACTCAAGCAGAGCCCTTCCAGCGTTCTACAAATTCACCGCTTTCTGGGCGGGATCGGATGGCTCTCTTTTGCTCTGGGCAGCTATTCTTGCTGGATATTCCGTTGCCTTCTTAAGGCTTGAAAGGAAAGATGCCTTGACAGCTTTATCCATGGCGGGAATAATGGGTGTGCAAACTTTCTTCCTCCTCCTTCTTTCGACGGTCGCAAATCCCTTTGAGGAGCTGGACTTTTTCCCCCAAGACGGACTCGGTTTGAACCCTCTCCTTCAAACTCCGGAAATGGTGGCGCATCCGCCTACTTTGTTCATGGGATACGCTGGAGCTGCCGTAGTTTTCTCCTTAGCTATTGCTGGAGTTTACCTCGCCGAGGATAGATGGGTGATTAGAGGGAGGAAGTGGATCGTATTTACATGGATCTGGCTTACACAAGGAATTTTCTGGGGAGCGATATGGGCTTACAAAGTTCTCGGCTGGGGTGGATACTGGGCTTGGGATCCAGTTGAGAATTCTTCGCTACTTCCTTGGCTCACCCTCTCTGCTTTGATGCACAGCATTATGATTCAGGAAGCGAGGAGAGCTATGAAGCTCTGGAACATTCTGTTAGCTTTCGCAACGTTCGAATTCGTCATCCTCGGAACGTTCATAACGAGGAGCGGTGTTATAAGCAGCGTTCACGCTTTCGGGCAAAGCGGTTTAACAGCTCCCTTCGTTTCGTTCATGCTGGCAGTTCTTGTCTTAACTCTATGGCTGATTTATGAGAAGAGAGGATACATAAAAAGTGAGGATGTCGTTGAAAGTCCGGTATCGAAAGAAGCAACGTTCTTGTTCAACAACTTGATTCTTGTAGCCTCTGCTATGACCGTTTTCTGGGGAACGATATTCCCGCTGGTAAGTGAAGGGTTAACCGGTTATAAGGTAACGATAGGCCCTCCCTTCTACAATCAAGTCATAACGCCCCTTGCTATAGCTCTAATGATTCTCCTCGGCTTGTGCATAGCCTTTCCTTGGAGGAAGAGTGCTGGAAAAGATCTTGCGAAAAAGCTTAAAGTTCCCTTCTTAGCTTTTTTGATCGCTCTTTCAGCGTCGCTTGCCCTCAAACTTAAAATTGAGATGGCTTTGGCTTTAGCGATTTTCTTCTTCTCTTTAACAACCCACATTCAGCAGTACATTCAAGATACGATCGCTTTCAGTAGTGAGTACAAGAGTAAGAGCTACTTGAAGGTAATTTTGAGAAGAAGGAGGAGATATGGAGGGTATACTGTTCACCTTGGCTTATTGCTCGTTTTTGTTGGAGTAGCCGGAAGCGTTTACGATCAGACGTTTGAGAACGTAAAGCTTGAGTTAAACCAGCCGAAGAACTTCGGAGAGTATACGTTGGTGTACAGAGGACTGAAGTTCGAGGACACACCTCTCAAAACCGTTTGGACGGCTCAGGTGGAAGTTTGGAAGGGTGATACGCTATTGACCGTGTTAACTCCGGGTATAGAGGAGTACAAAACGAGGGGGAGGGAAGAGATAAGGAGAGTCGACATATACTCCGAGCCTCTTAAAGACCTTTACTTAATATTTAACGGTGGAGGAAAAGATTACATCTTCCTTGAAGTTAAAATCAATCCGCTCGTCAACCTCATATGGCTCGGTTGCTGGATAATGACCTTCGGCGGGATATTTGCGCTAATCCCAAGGAGTTTGGTTAGCAAGTACGTATTCAGCGAAAGGGGTGTCGCGGCATGAAAATTAGAAGTCTCATCTTCATTTTTTTCCTAATTTCAATCTCCTCAGCTTTAACGGTAGATGACGTTGAAAAAGACGTTATGTGCGTTTGCGGTTGTGGAAAGGTCCTTGAGAACTGTGAATGTGCCACAGCTGAAAGAATGAGGAAAGAAATAGGAGAGATGATTGCAAAAGGGATGAGCAAGGAAGAAATAATATCGGAGCTACAGGCGACCTACGGTAAAGAAGTCCTCGTAAATCCTCCGAAAGAGGGAGTTTTTCTTGGTTTATGGTATTATCCGGTGGCGATTACAATAGCGGGAGTTTCGATAGTTTACGTTCTTCTCAAAAGAAGGGGAGGAAAGTGGTACGGAGACCCAGACGAGACGATTAACGTTGACGAGGAGTATTTGGAAAGATAGCTAAGTTTTTTATCCCTTCTTCTCAAGCTAAGAACATGCGCACAAAAGGTTACAAACTTCTGAACATTCTCTACGAATCTCTCGTTTTTGCGATGTCGGTAATCGTTCTGCTCCTTCTCATCGGTTACATATACTGGATTCTCACCCAGATTTACACTCTAATTCAAACTGGAAGTAAGGAGGTGTTCGACAAGATAGTGATCGAAATTCTGACCTTTCTCGTTTTAATAGAACTCGTGAGAATATTCACCGAGTACCTTGAATTTAGAAGGGTTAGACTTTACTTAATGGCTGAACTTGCGGCAATTTTCATCTTGAGGGAGATGTTCATAATTCTCTACACGAAAGAGTTCGACTGGCTTTCACTAATTGCTTTTTCCGTCCTTATACTTTCAGTTACTGCTGCGAGAACTCTTGCGATAATGTATTCTCCCCAGAGGAGGTAGCTATTCGAAACCGTTGAAGTACTTCTCCACGATTTTCTGAATTCCCTCGTGGAGGTGTTTATGGACCGTGCTTTTTGAGAGGTTTATAGCGTTGGCAATATCAACAAGCGTTGCTCTCCTTCTCTTATCAAAATATCCCATCTCGTAGGCGGTCTTTAAAACGTAATGCTGCTTTTCAGTAAGCTTAACTTTTTCCTCCAAGCTCCTTACTTCCAAAACTTCCCATCTCGCAAAGTTTTTGAGCTTTTCGTAAGCCATCTTCAACTGCCTCACGTCTGGGGCGTATACGGTGTAAATTTTACATCCGTTTTCAACTATTATTGGCGGTTTAACGAAGCAGTAAGAATCCTCGAAGGCTTTTATCCCAGTCGTGTCTTTTATAACCGCCAGAAAATCGAGATTCGTCTTAGTTTTTTCAAGAATTTGAAAGAACTTCGTGCTCTCGTGGGCTTCTATAACCTTAAAGCATTCGGAAAGGTCATCGACTTTCGAAATTCTTCCGAGAAACAAAGCTTCGTCATCGCTTAAAAGAATGTACTCAAGGAGTTCCATGGTGACTTTACCGTTTTCAGTAGCTTTTGCCAACGAGCATGTAGGCTGGGCAACTTTCACTTTTGCGATATACATAATGGGAAATATCCACTTCATTATATTTAGCGTTGGAGGTGGAAATATCCGTCGTTCATTGTTAAACTTGTTCGCCAGATAGTATATCTATTATCAAAAATAATATAATTTTGTGAATGCCATATGAGGGAAGTTTTGGAAAAAATGGTTGATGAGGCAATAGAAGCCCAGTGGGCTGATGTGAAAACTGTGGAGAAGAACAGAGGAGGAGAATTTTTGGTAGATGATGTGAAAGCGTACGTGGATGCCGTAAATAAAATGAAGGC
>WAQS01000310.1 GCA_015520115.1 Ferroglobus sp. | reverse complement strand
TTTCATGGCGATGGAAGCCCTTGACCTAAGGTTAAAAGATCCGAAAGCTGTTGTTGTCCTCGAAAAATCAAAATAAATTTTTAAATAAATAAAAATTTTTAATAATATAGTTCAAAATTTGTCTTTATATCTTCAATCAAAAACGTTTAATAATTGATAGGGATAGGGTTAATGAGATGGAAAGCGATTTACTCAAAGCGGAGATTAAAGGTGTTTACGCAGCCACTACCGTCTTCGGCATGTCGCCAGTTGTCGTTCTTTCGCTGGAAGATGGTAGAATGCTTCCGATTTATATCGGAATTCCAGAGGCAGTTGCGATTTTTTCAGCTTTAAAGAATCAGACTCCTCCTCGACCGATGACCCACGATTTGATAGTTGAGATCATCCAAAGATTAAAAGCGAGAGTGGCGAGAGTCGTTATTGACGACATAATCGAAAGCACGTACTACGCTACCATCTACTTGGAAGTGGACAACATAGAAGTTGAAGTTGACGCAAGACCGAGTGATAGTATAGCTATAGCTCTGCGAACGAAAGCTCCTATTTTCGTGCGAAAAGCGGTGATCGACGAAGTTGGAGGAATAGACAAGATTCCCGACGATTACGTTGACTTCGAAAGTTTCGTTTAAAAAGAACAAAGTTTAAGTTTGTTCAGTGAAACTCTCTTTGTGTACGGCGTTTACGAGCTTCAGAATTTTCACCTGAAAATTAGGGACTTGGAGCTTGGAATTTTCGAAGAAAATGGCTTCAGAATTTACAGAAGAGGCGATCTGAAGAAAGTCGTAGTAGCTGAAAGCGGGAGAGTTGTTGTTAATCCTGTTGAGCCGGTTAATTTACCTAAGAACATAACGAGATTCCTCCTGATCGAATTCGATAAGCCGATGGTGGTGGAGCCGAAGAGTAATGGGAAGATAAGTCTAACATTTCCGATTGAAATTGCCGTAATACTGGCTGGTAAGAAAAGCTTTGAGGTTTTGGACGTTTTTAGCTTCGTTGAACCCAAGTACACCCTTTACGGAGACCCGAAGAATGGTGTTGTCTGCCGTTACTGGCGAAGCGAGATTTTTGAGGAGGAAGAAGACTACGTCAAAGGTAGACTTGAGGTTGAGATAAGTAATTCGAGCAGTGAGTGGGTGGAAGTTGAGAAACTCGTTTTCGACGTTTACGGGATGAAGATATACTACGGTGAAAGCGTTGTGGCGTTTGCTGAAGTTAGAATCCTCTCGGAAAAAGTTGCTGAGACTGAGTTTGTGGATAGAAGAATCGGAAAGAAGTCTTTAGAGCTTTACACTGCCAGAAAGATACCGATGGTAGGGAAAAAATTTGTTATGGAGTGGGGATTCTGATGGATTTGCTCGATTTGAGAGTATACGGAGATGTGACGGTTGCTGATGTTCTGATTGTAGTGGCTGTAATTCTCTTTGCAGTAATTCTTGCGAAAGTCGTAACCCTAAACCTAAGGAGAGCTCTTGCTGACAAAATAAAGAGGGATCAGCTTGAGCTTCTCACGAAAATAGTTTACTGGAGCATAGTCGTTATAGCTTTGATTTCCGTCGCACCCATTCTCGGGTTGAACCTCTCCGGGCTTCTAGTGGCTGGAGGGGTTGCCGGTATAGTCATAGGTTTTGCAAGTCAGAGCGTGGTTTCGAACCTCGTCTCCGGGCTTTTTTTGATGATAGAAAAGCCAGTAAGGCTTGGAGATCAGGTGGAAATCGAGGGAATTTCAGGTTTTATCGAGGACATAAGGATTATGTCGACGATCGTTCGAACCTACGATGGGTTGTACGTTAGAATTCCCAACGAGAGGGTTTTTACCTCGAACATTGTCAATTACACGGGCAACGTGGCGAGGAGGTTCGAATACAGGATAGGGATAAAGTACAACGATGATGTCGATAAAGCTATGGAAATTATAAGGGAGGTCGTGGAAAAGCACCCCTTCGTTTTGAAACATCCGAAACCGGATGTTTTCGTTGAGGATCTTGGAGATAATGCGGTAATTCTCTCGGTGAGAATGTGGGCGCCGGCTACAGAGTGGTTTGGCGTGAGGATGGAACTTCTCAGAGATATAAAAAAGAAGCTTGAGGAGAACGGTATAGAGATACCGTTCCCGCAGAGAGTTGTTTGGTTCGCCAACGAGCTTGAGCTGAAGAAGTAAAATTTTTTATTTTCATTTGTTTTTATGAACTTTCATGAGGGAAAAATTGGCTTTGGCAACATTCTTCATAACGATAGTGGCTGTTGCTGCTGGAGTGGTTTACTATTTTGGTGCAGTTTTCCTCTTAAGGTTGATTCTCGGTATAGGTTTCCTCGGACTCACGCTCCTCTTTGCTCTCGTTTTCGCTTTAACTGCTTACGCAAAGTCTAAACATGTCGTTTGGAGCTTTTTCGGTTTCTTGGCTTCAGCTTACGCTCTCTATCAAACATACACGTGGCAGAATCCGATGCACGTTCTCTGGGTGATCGTGGCTTTTGGACTAGCTTTCATAGCTTTTGTGTGGTGGATTTCCGAACCGAGTTTGAGTTTGGTCGAGAGGCTAAGGAGTGCGGAGTCTTTGTACAGAGCCGGAAATTATAGGGCTGCTG
>WAQS01000309.1 GCA_015520115.1 Ferroglobus sp. | reverse complement strand
GCAGCGTCCTCAATTGCCTCGCTTATAGCGATTCCCAAACTTCCCGGGTTGTCCGGATCTCTCTCAAGTACATTCCTCCCGCTCTCCGTTCTGTCGCTTGGAGAAGGAATTACTTCTCCTCCCCAAGTCTCCATCAGAATTCTCCTGTAGGGTTTTTGATGGTAGCTGACCTTAACCATGTAAACCGTACACTTCAGATCGAATAGCTTAGTGGCAAAGCACAAAGCAGAACCCCATTGCCCTGCTCCTGTCTCAGTCGTGAGCCTTTCGACTCCCTCTTTAGCGTTGTAATACGCTTGGGCAACAGCCGTGTTAGGCTTGTGACTTCCCGGTGGGCTGCCTCCTTCATACTTAAAGTAAATTCTTGCGGGGGTTTTTAGGTATTCCTCCAGTTTTTTAGCCCTAATAAGCGGAGTTGGTCTCCAGAGAGCGTAAATATCCCTTACCTCCTCAGGAATTCTTATCCATCTTTCTTGGCTCATTTCTTGCTTTATTAAGGCTTTTGGAAAAATAACTTCGAGTTCCTCCGGCTTCACAGGCTCGTTCGTTGCCGGATTTAGCGGAGGTGGCAACTCCTCCGGAAGATCTGGAAGTATGTTGTACCACTCCCTTGGCATTTCATTCTCATCTAACAGGATTTTTCTCATGATGTGTGCTTGCTCCTACAATATTTAAAGGTTGTGACTGTTTTATCTCACCAATAATTGCCTTGAATGTCAATTGCAGCGTTCCGCAAATTCGAAACTTTTACCTTCAAAATTAAACTTCTTTCCGCAACAGCACAAAAATATTTATTCCTCGTTTTTGATGGAAACTCATGAAACTCGTTAAAATTCTGCTAATACTCTCTTTAATTTTCGCTGGATGTTTGCAGGCTGAAAAGGGAATATACAAGGACATCTCAGTAGATGAGGCTTATGAGTTAATTCAGAAAAACAAGAACAACCCGAACTTCGTCATCCTCGACATACGCACTCCAGAGGAATTCGAAAGCGGGCATATTGAGGGGGCGATAAACATCGATTATTACTCTCCAAACTTCAAAGAAGAACTGAAAAAGCTTGACAAAAACAAAGTTTATCTCATCTATTGCAGAACCGGTCATAGGACGAGTTTAGCAATGCCTATATTCAAGGAACTCGGCTTTAAAGAGGTTTACAACATGCTCGGAGGAATTACTGAATGGAAAAATAGGGGGTATCCAGTGGTGGATTAGTCCTCAAGCAGCTCAGTTAAATCCCATTCCTCTTCTTCGAATTCGAACTCCTCTTCCTCTTCAAATTCTTTTTCGAGCTCTTCAAGCTCCTCCCTAATCAGCGAAACTGCCTGCTTCACAACGCTTTTGTACTCTTCGAGATTCGGATTGTATATGTTCCAAGCGAGCTTAACGTCTTCTCCTTCCTTTTTTTCCATTTCTTCAATTCTCTTAAGAGTTGTTTTTGCTGTTTCAAGAACCCAGTAGTCTCTAACAACGCTCTCAACCTCAACGAGATTTTCTGGAACAACTGAAACGAGTTTCCTCGTCACACCTTCGAAGACTCTAACCTTCCCGACCAAAGCTACTATCACCGGCGGCTCAAGATCTAGCAAAGCTTCTACTGCCTCGCTGTTAAACCTTCCAGCGTAAGCGTAAAAAACTCCGGTTGGATCGCTCAACCTAATTCTCCACAGGTTTGTGTCCGGTCTTACTTCTTCTTTATCAAGCAGAACGCTAACGGAGAAAATCCTGTTCACCCTCTCTCCCAAAGGTGTCAGAGCGTATTTGACGTTTTCATCCTGCAGAACGTGAGTCGACCTCGTTAATTCGTACGCAAAAACCCTCTTAGCGACTTCTCTCCTTCTTATCATATCGCCTCACCCAGAAGTTTGAATTCCTTCAACTCCGGCTTGTAGAAGTCAACTTCCTTTACGAGGATGTATCTCCCTCCTTTCGTCCCCGTGACCTTGAAGTACCTTCCGAGCAACCTCGACTTCAACTCTGAAAGAACAGCTCCCCTGTCAAGCTTTTCCTGAGCGATTTTCTTAGCCTCTTCAAGCCCTATTCCCGTGAGGGATTTAACGTTTTCCTCGTTCAGGATTATTTCGTAAACGCTTTCGCCATCATCGAGAACTCCCTTTATTCTCAAATCGTCGTAACTTTCGACTTTTCCGTGCTCAGGGCAGCTTTCCTTTATCATAGCCCTCCCGCAAACGCCACATCTCTGTATAAGTCCACTTCCCTGCTGGATTGACACGAGAGCCCCAACTATGCTAACCTCCCTTGGAGGTAGAGGAACGTCTTCCTCAAGCTCCACTATGCTGCTAAATCTGTTCACGTTGATCTGCATTCTTCCCTGAAATGAGTCAGTTACGACATTCTTGAAAAGGTACGATTTACCCTCTTCGACTTCTCCCTTCCCAGACTTCGCCCAGATGACGAACTTTATCATTCCCGTTTCATCCCCTATCAATCCAACCTGAGAGACGTTTGGAGAAGAGGTGTCCCAAAGTTGGG
>WAQS01000308.1 GCA_015520115.1 Ferroglobus sp. | reverse complement strand
TATCGACGACAATTCACTGCCATAACTCGACTTCAGAAAAAGACTTGAAAGGGTAAAAATCGTTCTTTTAGCCCGTCAATGAATGCTGCTTTTCAAAATAAAAGGGAAACAAGTTTCTCGAAACGTTTTTATTTTTATTATATTACCATACTTCACTTGAATGTTTGCTCTGACGGTGGTCGTTCATGGAGTACGAATTTTTAAAAAGGATCGCGGACAACTTCCTAAAAAACGCTGAAAAACTTCTAAAAGAAGGTATTTACAACCTCGCCGCATTTAATGTCGAACAAGCTGTTCAGTTATATCTAAAGTATCTTTTAGCGGTTAAAATTGGAGAGTTCCCGAGAATGCGCTCCGTCAAGAGGTTGATACTCGAAAGTTCAGAATTTTGTGAAAAGCTGAAAGAAATACTTGAGGAGAACATAAACGTTATCGGAGAAATTGAAACAGCATACATTTCTGCAAGATACTATCCGATCGAGTACTTAGAAAGGGAGGTCGAAAACATAACGTTGCAAAAAAAGATAAGAGAGGTCGTACTGAAATGTCTCTGATAGACATCCAGAAAAAAGTTTCGCAACGAGAGTTCGAATACTACAAAAACCTCGACAAACACCTCGAAGAGATAAAGAAGAGAGCCAAGGAAATTCTCCCCGACGCGAAAATTTACCTTTTCGGATCAGTCGTGGAAGGTAGGTATATTCCGGGAAAGAGCGACATAGACGTTCTAATTGTTTCAAAAAAGATGCCAAGAACCGCTTCAGAACAGGCAAAGATCAGAGTGGAAATTCTGAAGGATGTGGGATTCTTCAGTCCCTTCGAAATACATTTGGCGGATGAAGAAGTTTTTGAGTATTATAAGAAGAACGTAAAAAAGCTCGTGGAAATAAACTGAGCGATATTTCAAGTTTCCTTCGCCATCACGTAAACTGTGTATTCTCCAGCCTCAGCATTTTCCTTGGCAGTAACATGGATGTTTATGGTAACCGTGCTTGGATTCTCTTCCGTACCCGCCGGTATCGAAAGCTTGTTCTGGGATGAGATTTTCTTCCCATAGATGTCGTGCACTTCAACATCCACAGCCTCAGGATTCGGTCCTTCCACGGCAAACTCGAAGTAAATCTCCTTTTCTCCTCCGTAGTTCGTAATAGTGATCTCTTTTATGTAAGTCGCCCCCGTTTTCAGTTCCGCCATAAAGGATTGCTGACTAAGCTCCAAATCTGATTTACTCACTTCTACCTCTCCCTTTATTGTAAAGTGATACACAGCTCCAGCAACCACTCCTATTAAGAAGAGAAACAGCAAAACTCCCGTTTTCCTCATGCTTTGCTGAAAGCATTCGCAAGAATATAAATTTTTTCATTTCTAAAAGTCTAAAATCTTTGGAATAGTCCAAAATCATTGGACTTTGTTTGCCAAACTTACAAAAAAGTTAATAGAGTTGAAATGTTTGCAGTGTCAATGAACGTCGAGATCGCTCTGATCGTCTTCCTCATTTACTGGCTTGTAATCGAAACTCTAAGAATGAAAGGCGTGCTCGACAAATACGACATAACTGCATACGGCCCTCTACTGATGATCAGATCTAAGAGAATCGTTGGATTTCTAAAAAAGCTCTCGAAATACGAGAGATTTTGGAGGATATATGCTATCATCGGAGTCCCTCTCATTTTCCTCGGAATGGCTTTCATGTTCTTTCTCATAATTTTCATGGACTACATTCTCCTCACATCTCCTCCACCCCCTTCGGAAATAACAAGCCCGAGAAACGTTTTACTGATTCCGGGGGTTAACCAGTTCATTCCGTTAATATGGGGGGCTATAGGGCTGCTCGTAACTTTAATCGTTCACGAGTTTAGCCACGGCATTCTGGCTTTGGTTGAGAGAATTAGGGTGAAATCTGTAGGTGTTCTACTCCTACTTCTCCCAATAGGAGGGTTTGCTGAGCCGGATGAGGAGGAACTGAAAAAGGCTGAGTCGAGTAAAAAGATTAGGGTTTTTGCAAGCGGAATCACAGGGAATTTTATCGTTGCCGCTTTAGCATTTGTCCTCTTCTTTCACTTCCTCTCTTACATCTCTCCGGCTGTTGCGGTTTTGCACGACTCAAGCGGAAGAATCGAGGCTGGAACAAAAATAGTGGAAGTGAACGGAGTAAAGATTGAGACTCCGGAAGATTTTGAAAAAGCCATAACGAAGAC
>WAQS01000307.1 GCA_015520115.1 Ferroglobus sp. | reverse complement strand
GAGATATGCGGCGACAACTCCGCTACCGGTTCCTGCGTCAAAAATAAGCGAATCCGGTTGTAAGCCTGTGTAAGCTATCACCGCTCCGATATCCTTCGGCATCACTGGGGTCGGTCCTTTTTTGAAGAGCTGGAAGAACTTCGAAGCGTTGAAGGGAATGATGCTGAACTCGTAGCCGAGGTGAGTCTTTACCTTATCCCCGAACTTCTTGCTTCTCAACTCTTCAAGCTTTATTATGCCCTTGTGTGTATGCAATTCTCCTTCGAACTTCTCAACTAAGAAAGCGTTTCTCCCTCTGATCAGAACGACTGGCGGTTTCATTCTCCTTGTAATTTCATTAAAGCTTCCGCAAGATCTCCTTTAGCCTCTTCGAGGGCTTTTCTTGCCTCTTCTTCACTAACTCCGGCTTGCTCCATTAGAAGTTTGACGTCTTCTTCGTTTATCGCGACTTTTTCAACGATTTCGTAGCTTCCGGTAACTTGGAAAGTCTCTATTCCCTTGGCTGAAATTTTGTTTACCACCGGATTTTTGAAAACGTAGTCTGCATCTTTTGTCTTTATTATAACCTCCTCAGCTTCGATTGTCTCCATTTCTATGCCCATCTGCTTCATCATCTTTTTCATCTGATTCGGATTTAACGGCAGCATCGAAGAAGAACTTCTTTAAACTTTATAAAAACTTTGTCTTAGCAATTTTCGTGCTGATTCTTGTCGTTGGAGTGGGACAGCACGTGGGAAAGACGAAAGTGGCTGAGGAGATCGTGAAAGCTTTTAAAGAAGAAGGTTTTGCCGTGACGTTTTCGAAACCGTTATCGACTCTCAACGCCTTTTACCACGCAAAAGCTTTTGAGAGAATTCTTGAAGTGGGTGAATTCGTCAGTCATGATGTTCTGAGGGTTAACGAGCTTGTAAAAAGCGAAGAGGGATTCGAAGTTTTAAATCCAGTTTTCTCTCTCCTTCTTCCCATCGATTTGGAGTCCGTAGACTGGAATACAGCAAGTTTGGACTCTCCAATTTTCCAGACCGCCATTATTAGAGTTGAAAAAAGCACTTACGTCGTGGAGCCGGTGAGCAGATTTGTAAAGTCGTTCTTCGAGAGAATTGAAGGGATTTTAAGAAAGAGGGAATTTTCGAGAGTTGAAATTGACGAAGTGGACGATCTCTTACTTTCTGGAAGGGAGTTGACGAACGATATTTTGAGGAAATTGAAGAGGAAAAGCGAAGTTCTGGTTGTTGAATCTTCAGGAAACCTCGCTTACCCCAACGAGGAGTCCCTCGAAGCTGATAGGGTTGTCATAGTCACCCCGGGAAAGTACTTTGTTTGCGACGGAGAAAGATACAGAAGGGCTGCTGAAATAGCGGGAAGGCTGATGTACCTAAGATGCGAAGATGTCGTTGAGATTTTGAAGCCAAAAAGAGGTTATGAAAATATAAAAAATTTAATAAAAATGGAATTACTGAACCATTGAAGCAGCGAGTTTTATGTCCTCAGCTGTGACGGTCTTTCTTCCGGCGTGCTTGGCAATTTCAACAGCTTTCTTCGCTATCTTGGTGCAGTAGTCCTCCAAAGCTTCGACCATCTTTTTGACAGCCTCTTCACTAACTCTCTCAGCACCAGCCTTTCTAATCAATCTGTCAACCGGTGCGAGTGGCAACTCGGTCATGTTCTAACACCTCCTTACTTAATTTTCAAAATAAATCGGTATAGGTTAAATATATAGTTTTCGGTGTTAGAATCAGCAGCTTACTCTAAACCTTGCGTAGGGTTGTAAAAATTATTGAGTCGGTGACTTTTCTAACGGGACGACTTGAATAAAAATATGGGAAAAAATTCAACCCACTAATTCAAGGAGGTCGTTCTCGGTTCCGCAATTGCAGCAAACTACGTAGACTCTCCCTTTGCCCTTTCCCTTAACTTCTATTCCTTTTTCATCCTCTTTGAAGTCTATAAACCAGACGACATCTTTAAAACTTTTACCACATTCCTTGCACTTAAGCTCAGGATGTTCTCTGACGAATTTTATGTAATCGAGAGTCGTCATGCCCTCCATCATGTTTTTCAGTTGACTTACTCTGGATAAAAGCCTAACTTTTTCAGCAAAGCCTCTTTCATAACTTCCAGCGGGGGATAAAATCCGTTCCAGATCTTGAAAGCTTCGTAAGCTTGGTAGAGCAACATTTCGTATCCGTAAATAACTTCTTTTTCGAGCTCCTTGGCTTTTTTAACGAAGAGCGTTTCTGCAGGATTGTAAACCATGTCGAAGACGACAGAAGCTTTCTTTATTACATCTTCTTTAACTGGTAAGGCTTTTTCCATCCCTACCATTCCGAGGGGGGT
>WAQS01000306.1 GCA_015520115.1 Ferroglobus sp. | reverse complement strand
TCAACCCACGAAATCCTCCACTTAGCTCCGCAGTGGGGACACTCCGCCACTTCAGCCCCTTTCGGCACTTCAAAGCGTTGTCTGCAGTTTAAACATCGAGCCTGCATCCCATCACCCCACGGTGGTGTATCCTCCGCTAACGCTCAAAACCTGCCCGGTGATGAATTCCGACTTGTCTGAAGCGAAGAAGAGCACAGCATTAGCAACATCCTCTGGCAAACCAAGTCTTCCCCTTGGATAAGCTTTGACGAGCTTCTCCTCTCCTCCAACGCTCTTCAAAAACTCCTCAACACCGGGAGTTTTGGTTATTCCCGGAGAAACACAGTTTACCGTTATGTTATACCTTGCAACTTCCTTAGCCAAAGCTTTGCTAAAAGCGATAATGGCTCCCTTAGCTCCGGAGTAAACCGCCAAGAACGGTTCTCCTATTCTTCCCGCGTCGCTTACTATGTTTATTATCCTTCCGTACTTCTTCTCCATCATGTCTTTTATCACAGCATGGGTGCAGTGAAGAACTCCGTAAAAACATATCTTTATGTCCTTCTCCCAGTCCTCTGGCGTGGTGTCCTTAAAGAGCTTAGTAGTCCAGTAGCCGGCGTTGTTGACGAGGATATCAACCGTTCCGTAAACTTTCTTTACTTCCTCCACCATCCTCTTAACATCCTCGTAATTCGTGACATCAGCTCTTATTCCGTAAGCCTCTCCTCCAGAAGCTTTTATCTCCTCGGCAGCTTTCTTTGCTCCTTCCTCGCTTATGTCGTTGATCACAACTTTAGCACCCTCTTTGGCGAAAGCCTCAGCTATTGCCCTGCCAATACCTCTGGCAGCTCCGGTTACGAGAACAACCTTGCCCTCGAACTCCATAGCATCACCTAACGTTACATTGTAAAATAACTATTTAAAATTAACTCAACAAAGTAAAGTTGAATTCACCCGTGGATTTTTTAAACGGTAAGCATATTTCCGTTTAATGAAGGGTGAGCTAAGAGGAAGCTATGTGGAGCTGAATTTCTCCCAAAGATTGTATTCAAGAAATTTTGGAGAAAGAAAAGACTCCAAACTCACACTAACTTTGGAGGAATCTTCCTACTTGTTGTCAAAGGGCACGCTTGAAGTTTACGAAAAGGGTAGGAAAGTCGAGCTTCCCGAGCTTTTGAAAAGAGCGAAGCTTACAGAGTACTTCGTTTTCGAAAGGCTGAGGGAAAGTGGGAGAAAAATAAGATTTGGGGAATTCGAAGAGTACGTTCCTATTTCAGAGAACGAAGTATTGAGTTTCGAGGATCTGGAAAAACTTGCTGGGAAAAAACTTGCGGTGGTCGATGAGGAGAGCGACGTAACATTTTACAGAATTTCAAGCTTTAACGAATATGGAAAGCATGAAGAAGAGCTAAAAGAAGTTGAAGGACACCTCTGCAGGGAGAGGGTAATCGTAAAGGACGTTGAGATTTTCAGAAAATATTTTTACGGAACGGAAAAAAGCGGCTACGTGGCTTTATCCCTCGTTGAGTCCCTTTACTTGCTTGAGAAGGGTTTCCTCATTTTGAGCGATGAAGACGAAAGTTTTCTGAGGGAAAAAGTCAATGAAAAACTTTACAGGGTTTACAGGGATTTGAGGGAAAGAAAGTTCATGGTAAAAACCGGTTTCAAATTTGGAAGCGATTTTCGAGTTTACGAAGCTGTAAAGAGCGTTAAAGAGCTTACCCACTCGAAATACCTTGTGAAGTTGAAAGAGAGGGTGAGCATGAGGGAGCTTGCCGGAGACACAAGGCTTGCTCAAAGCGTGAAAAAGAAAATGATATACGCTATGGTCGATGAGAAGCCGAAATATTTGCTCGTCGAGAGGGTGAGGATTTAACTTCGACCATTTTGAGTTTTGTCCACGTATCTTCAGGCAAAACTATAGGAAAATCGAACCTCCTCTTTAAGATAACCCATTCGTCTTTTTCCTCAATTCCGGCGAAATCCTCCCACCTGTTCAGTACGAGTCTTCCGTCCACCACGCCTTCCTTGCAAACAATCACTCTCGTGTTCCCGGTGATAGGAACGACAAACGTGATTAGCAGCAGGTTTAGCGGTAGTGTGGTGTAGAGGGGATTGAGAACAAAAACGAGGAGGGTCAGAAACAGAAGAGCAAGGAAAAATAAAAGGTAACTTTTCGAAGATGAAAGAAGAGCTTTGAAAACCTCTTTCGGGCTCATTTCCACCTCGGCAAGCTTCTCAACTTCAACCTTCTCCACGCTTTTCGCCAGAGCTATCAAAGGAAGTCTGAAAGCGATATAAATAAAAATCAGGAAAACTGCAACAGCTACTATAGAGTCGAAGATTTGGATTAGAAGTGCGGTAAAAACAAGAGCGGCAAGAAGTAAAGCGAGCGTATAAATGCTTTTCTTCGAATACCTGTAAACCAAAGCGTATGTCACCTTAAACTCACCTCCTCCGCGTAATACTCCACGATCTTCACACCAAGGAACGGAAGGAAAATTGCCAGAAGTGCGAAATGCCCGAAAAATACGATGAGAGCTGCAAAAATTGTGCTTGTTAGAAATATAACAAAAAAGTAGAACAAGCCTATACTTTCCGCCACCGCTCTGCTTTCCGGCACACCAGCGAATTTCACGCTTATTCTCATCTCAGAAGCAAGCTTCACAGCTACAAGAGAGCAAACAACCGACAGAGCAGCTACGAATGATACCGAAAGGATAACCACGCCTAAAGACACGCTCAGCGGAACGAAAAACGCAAGTATCGGGAACATCGTGAGTGCGCCGCTCAGAAATGTTTTCAGAACGATGCTCCTTGCGAACTCGCTAACGGAGTTGCTGACTCTGTAGAGCCACAAAACCGCAGCTTCCTGCATGGCATAATACTCCATGACGCTCGCTATGGGGAGAACCACGTAAATCAGGACAAAGCTCGGAAAAGGATTTGGTAAGTAGCTTGCGATGAGTTTTCCAATTGAAAACGTGAAAACAGCGAGGATCGGTGTGTAGATTAGCTTCGTTCTTTTCAGCTCCAAAATCGATTTCGTTAAAATTCCCTCCACATACTCGCTCCTGACGTTGGATTTCAAAAGTTGGTGAAGGACTTCCACATCCACCTGAACTTTGCCGGAAACAACAGCAAGGAGAGTGAAGGAGGTAATGAATGCCACTGAAAAAGGTAGCAAGTTCGGCGAAGTGTAACAGCTGTGAATGGCGTCGATT
>WAQS01000305.1 GCA_015520115.1 Ferroglobus sp. | reverse complement strand
CCCTATACATTGGCCGGACAGATAATGGATCTGGAGAAGCTTCTAAAAATGTCTTTCAAGAATCCCGACAGAATAAACGAGCTGCTCTCCCAGCTCACAGACTTCTTAGTTGAGCTTGGTAGAATTTACCAAGATGCCGGTATAGATTACCTGACGGTTAGGGAGATGGGAGCTCCCACGGACGTTTTGAGCCCAAGAATGTTTAAGAACTTGATTTTGCCCCATCTAAAAGAGCTTTTCTCAAAACTGAAAGAGCCGACAGTTTTACACATTTGCGGAGACACGAACATGATAGTCGAATTAATGTGGCAGAGCGGAGCGACAGCGATAAGCGTTGAACAGAAGAATGACGTGGCTAAAACAAGAGAAAAGCTCGGTGAAGAAGCCATAATTTTTGGAAACATAGATCCCTACGGAACGCTCGTTCTCGGGACTGCTGAGGATATAAGGAATGCTGTTAAGAAGGCTATAGATGGTGGAGTTAGCAGCGTTTGGCCGGGTTGCGATATTTGGCCTACCGTCTCAAAGGAGAACATGCTCACGTTTGTTGAGGCTGTTAAGGAATTTGGAAAACTCCAGTGAGGTGGTAGAATGGTTGACGAGGCTAAGAGAAAGGAAATTTTGGAGAAGTTGAAGAGGGGAGTCGTTGAATTCGACGAAGATCTCGTGAGGGAGGCTGCGAAGGAGGCTTTGGAAGTTGGAATGGATGCTCTCGATGCGATAATGAATGGACTCGTTGCTGGAATGGAGGAAGTTGGAGAGCTATTCGATAAAGGAGAGTACTTCGTTCCGGAAGTGCTTATGTGCGCCGACGCCCTCTATGCCGGACTCGAAATTCTGAGACCCCACGTGAAGAAGGAGGATATAAAGGTGAAGGGACAAGTCGTCATCGGAGTTGTGGAGGGAGACGTTCACGATATAGGCAAGAACCTCGTGAAGATGATGTTTGAAGTTGCTGGCTTTGAGGTAATCGATCTTGGAAAAGATGTCCCCCTCGAAAAATTCGTGGAGGAATCTTTGAAAAGCGACGCAGACATAGTAGCTTTATCAGCTATGATGACTACTACGATGCTCGGAATTCCGAAGGTCATCAAAATGATCAGGGAGAAGAATCCGAAGGCAAAGATTCTTGTTGGTGGAGCGCCGATTTCCAAAGAAACTGCTGAAAAGTGGGGTGCTGACGGATGGGCTCCAGATGCTACTAACGCCGTTCAAGAAGCGATAAACATGATAAAAGGTTTGAAGAGGGAGATTATGGGGGAGGAAAAAAGCTAACTTTTCTTTTTGGTGATTTTTATGGACAAGTGTAAAATTATTTTTCAACCGGAAGGTAAGAGGGGTGAATTTCCCCCGGGAACCACGATTCTTGAGGCGGCAAGGGAAATAGGTGTGGATATAGAAGCCATTTGCGGTGGAAAGCTTACTTGCGGGAAGTGTCAGGTCGTCATTGAACAGGGTGAAGAAAACCTCTCCGAGATGACTGAGGACGAGAAAAGGTTGCTCGACAAAAGAAAGGCTGGGAAAAACTACAGACTTGCTTGCGTAACAAGGTTTTACGGAGATGTCGTCGTTTTCGTTCCGGAGGAGAGCAGAGGAGGAGAACAGATAATCCTCAAAGAGGGTGTTGAGGTTTCTGTAACGATAAACCCGGCTGTGAAAAAGTACTACCTTGAACTTCCGAAGCCCCACTTGAAAGACGATCTCGGAGATTTTGAAAGAATTTTAAACGCTTTAAAGGAGGATTACGGAATAGAAAACGTCGATATAGATTACGAGGTTTTAAAGAAGCTTCCGAATGTTTTAAGAGACAACGACTGGAAGGTAACCGTCACAATATGGAACGATAGAGAAATAATTGACGTTGAACCCGGATATAGGGCTGAGAACGTTTACGGTTTGGCTGTTGACATAGGAACTACAACCGTGGTTGGCTATTTAACAGATTTGAGGACCGGAAAAGTTCTGGCAGTCGACTCGATGATGAATCCTCAGGTCACCTATGGAGAGGACGTGATGAGTAGGATAACCTATGCGATGCAAAATCCGGAAGGTTTGGAGCAGCTGAACAGAAAAATAATCGACGGAATTAACGAAATTCTGAAAAATGTCTGCGATCAGGCTGGGATAAAGCCTGAAGAGGTTAGCGAAGTGACGATAGTCGGCAACACGGCTATGCACCACATCTTCCTCAAGATAGAACCGAAGTACTTGTCTTTGGCTCCCTACGTTCCAGCATTACACAAGTCCTACGATGTGAAGGCAAGAGACCTCGGACTGAATATCTCAAAGGGTGGATACGTTCACGTTTTGCCTATAGAAGCGGGCTGGGTTGGTGCTGACAACGTGGCGGTTTTGATAGCCACGGAGCCCTACAAGAGAGACGAAATGTGCTTGGTTATAGACATCGGGACGAACGGAGAGATAGTTCTTGGAAACAAAGAGAGATTGATTTCGTGTTCTGCAGCAGCAGGACCAGCCTTGGAGGGAGCACACATAAAACACGGAATGAGGGCTGCAACCGGAGCTATAGAGCGAATCAGAATAGATCCAGAAACTTTCGAGCCGGAATACAAAACGATAGGCAACGCACCTCCGCGAGGGATATGCGGCTCCGGTATAATTGATGCGGCTGCCGAGCTTTACAGGGTTGGTATAGTTAAGAAGAACGGAAGGTTCAACCTCGATCTCGATACGCCGAGAGTTAGAGTCGCTGATGG
>WAQS01000304.1 GCA_015520115.1 Ferroglobus sp. | reverse complement strand
GCCTTATTATCTATACTCTTTTAAGCGATCCTTACTTTTGAGCCATTAGCTATTTATAATCCTTCGATAACAAAAGACACACACGAAAAATCATTGAAAATTGGAGGTGCAGAAAGAATGGTAAAGCGATCGGTTAGGATTTCACCGGTAGCAGCGATAAAATTCACGCTAACCTTCCTATTTGTAATTTTGTATGTCGCTGCAGCAACTCCAGAATTTGGTGCAAAGGAAAGCAGAAACTGCGATTTTTGCCACGTAGAATGAGATTATTCTCAGCTTAACGAGAGGGGAATCTACTACCTCCAGCACAACTATTCCTTTGAAGGGTACGTCGAAGAGGAGGAAGAAGCGAGTGGCGGAGCGGGGTTGTACAAAAAATACTGCAAAGGCTGTCACGGCGAAGTTCTGGAGGAATTTAGATACAAAGACGTTAACGAGGCAGTTATTGATGCGATAAAAAGCGGAAGAATGCCACCATGGGGCATTGATGAGGAATTAAGCGAGGACGATATTAGGGAGCTCGCATCTTATATCGGCGATTGGTGTAACTTGTGCCATAAACGAATTGAAACGAATTTTACTCCGAGAGAACTCGTTAACGCTCCCCCAAACCACAGATTTAAGCTTGAACACGGGAACTTCTGGTGTTTCGCCTGCCACAATCCTGAAAATAGAGACACTTTCCTCCTCGTTAACGGTTCAGCTATACCTTTCAACAAATCTCCAGAGTTGTGCAGGCAGTGTCATGCTGTGATATACAAAGACTGGAAGATGCGCATCCACGGCAGATGGGTGGGAAACATATCCAATCCAACCCCCGATGTCATATGCGTAGATTGTCACAATCCTCACGACGTCAATCCAGCATTTAAACCGATCACTCCAGAGAAACCTCCAGAAAAACCACCCTCACCTCCCATTCCTATATCTTTCCAATACTTCGCAACAGCCATTATGGCGTTTAGTTTGGTTTTGATGCTTTACTCCGCCAGAAAATGAGAGGTGATTTCATGAAAAGAAGGGATTTTATCAAAAAGGTTGTTATGACTTCCGCGATCGCTCCTGTGGCTTCCCTCAGGATACCGTTTGTAAATGTTTCAATCGAAGAATTAACTCAAAAGCATTTTAAGGAGATGAGCGAGGAAGAGAAAAAAGCGGTTATAGAAAGGCTCGAAAGAGAGTACAAGGAGAGGTACGGCGTTGATGTAAACATAAAAACCACTCCAGCAAAAGAAGGCGTAGTTTGGGGTTACGCTTTAAACATAAAAAGGTGTATAGGCTGCAGACGTTGCGTTTACGCTTGCGTTAAGGAAAACAATCAGTCCAGAGCATCTCCCGATGATCCCACAAGCAACGAAATCCACTGGATACGTGTATTGGAGGTCGCACAGGAGAAACTTGAACCGGGAACTGAGGAGCAGGGGATCGGTACGAAGTTCGGAGATGTTGTTGCAGGTGTCGTTTTGGAGGAGAGCGAACATTATTATGATCCAGAAAAAGTCCCAGAAGACGGGAAGATGTACATTCCCATTCAATGTCAGCAATGCGAAAAGCCACCATGCGTTAAAGTTTGCCCCACAAGAGCTACTTGGAAAGAGCCCGACGGGATAATCGTCGTAGACTACAACTGGTGCATAGGTTGTAGATATTGCATGGCAGCCTGTCCTTACTGGGCGAGGAGGTTCAACTGGAGCTGGCCGTACATACCAAAAGAAGAGATCAATCCGAATCAGCACTATTTGGGCAATCGCATAAGGTATAGGGGCGTGGTGGAGAAGTGCACCTTCTGCATTCAGCGAACGAGGGAGGGAAGGTATCCAGCGTGCGTAGAAGCTTGCCCAGTTGGAGCAAGGAAATTTGGAAATCTTCTCGATCCAAATAGCGAGATAAGGAAAATAATCAGAGAAAAAAGAGTATTCAGGCTGAAAGAGGAGCTTGGCACGGAACCGAAGTTCTTCTACTTTATGGACTGATGAGGTGAAGAGCGTGAAAAACATTCTGAGGGAGATCCGCTACTTTCTGGATTTCGTGTTCGCTTCAATAAAAATAGCCCTCACAGGCGATCGAAGGTATTACGTATGGTTAGCAAGCTTAGTTATGCTTGTCGTTCTTGGCACTTACGCGTACATTTACCAACTCATGCACGGTCTAATCGTTACCGGAATGCGTGATCAGGTGAGCTGGGGTCTTTACATATCGAATTTCACCTTCTTCGTGGGTGTTGCAGCTTCGGCAGTTCTAATCGTCGCCCCCCTTTACCTCTACAACTACAGAGAGTTCGAGTACATCGTCACTTTCGGGGAGTTCTTGGCTGTGGCAGCTTTGATAATCGCACTAACAAACGTTTTGGCTGATGTGGGTAGGGTTGAAAGGCTATGGCACATGTTTCCGCTTATCGGCACTCCGAACTGGCCAGATTCGATGCTCGTCTGGGATGTTCTCGTGCTGAACGGTTATCTATTCCTGAACCTTTTGATTCCGGGATACAAGCTTTACAAGAAGTACATAGGCTTGGAACCGAGCAACTGGATAAAGTTCTTCATTTTCCTATCCATTCCATGGGCTATAAGCATCCACACAGTCACAGCTTTTATTTACGCCGGTCTCTCCGCAAGACCCTACTGGAACACAGCCTTAATGGCACCGCGTTTCATAGCAAGCGCTTTTACCTCCGGACCGGCTATTATGATCCTCGTTTTACTGGTCATAAGAAAATACACCTTCTACAGAAAATACATATCGGAAAAAGCGATAGAGACGCTCGCACAAATAACGCTGATCGCTATGCTCGTCAACCTATTCTTGCTTCTCTCCGAGCTGTACACCGTTTTCTACTCCGCCACGATACACCAAGTATCGCTCAAATACCTCTTCTTCGGATTAGAGCATAACGGAAAGGTCTACGCGGCACTAAAACCAATCGCTTGGTTGTCTCTGTTTATGCAAATAACTTCAGTAGCATTGCTTCTCTATCCAAAGACTCGTAGAAACTTCAAAACACTCGCTGCAGCTTGTAGCCTAAATGCAATCGGCATTTGGCTCGAGAAAGGTATGGGGTTGGTCGTTCCTGGCTTCGTCCCAACTCCGATAGGAGAGATCTGGGAGTACATGCCCTCATTCATGGAATGGGTCATTGTTGCTGGAACAGTCGCGTGGGGATTCCTTGTTTACACGTTAATGCTGAAAGTCGCTAAGACTATAGAAGCCGGATTAGCAAGGCATCCGAAAGCAGGAAAGGAGTAGTTTTAACACTGTAATTTTCTTGAAACTTTTACTTTCTTCTTTCATGCCTTCTGTTATTTCACCTCCGAATGTCCACAACTCATACCAAAACTCAAGCAACTTCTGGTTCATCTCCAAAACTCTTTCTCGTTAAGATTGTGCTCATCCGCAAAATTGGCTAAAGCAAACATGGAGTGCTATCGGAGGATGTAACCCATATCAACAAGCATTCTGCAATATTTCTTAACATTTTCCTGCTTTCCCTGAAAAGGTGAGCAGACGGATACAATTTTCATCTATTGCTTCTTAATTAGGATTAAATACATAATGTGTGCTTTCGATTGATTACTAATGGAAGAGATATCTGTCAAAGTTCCAAGGGACTTGGTTAGAATTCTGAAGGTGAGAGATGAAATCGGGACAGATTCGAGCTCACCCGCAGCTCACGATGACTTTCCAACAGTGACAGTAAACGTAACCGGGATTTTCCACCTTTTCTGAATCAAGACAGGAGTAACAATTTATCCGGGATTCATTCCTCTCCTTC
>WAQS01000303.1 GCA_015520115.1 Ferroglobus sp. | reverse complement strand
CGGAGAGCTTTACGTTAGAGTTAAAGAAGTTCCTAATGAGTGCGTCGTCGTTCAAAGCATAAATTCCAACGACGATCTCGTGTATTTAATTCTCATTCTCGACGCTCTCGAAAATTCCGATGTAACTCTTGTCGTTCCTTACATGGGTTACGCGAGGCAGGACAAGAAGTTCCTTGACGGAGAGGCTGTCAGCATTAGAGCGGTGGCGAAAATACTTGAGAGCTACGCCGAAAAAATATACACAGTAAACATCCACAGCAAAGATGCGGAAAGCTGGTTCAGAAAGCTTGAAAATCTCGATGCTATGCCTCTCATCGGAGAAAGATATAAGGATAAGGACGTTGTGATGATAGCTCCGGATAAGGGTTCCCTCGAAAGGGTTAAGGTTGCCGCAAAGTACGCTGGGTGCGACTACGATTATTTGGAGAAAAGGAGAATCGATGCGGAAACGGTGGAAATTTTCCCCAAAAACTTGGAGGTGGAGGGGAGAGACGTGGTAATAATCGACGACATCGTTTCAACTGGCGGAACTATAGTCGAAGCGGTGAAAAGCTTGGAGGTGAAGAGCGTTGAAGTGGCTTGTGTCCATGCCGTTCTCGCTGGAAACGCTTTAAACAGGATATATTCCGCGGGAGTTAGGAAACTCGTGGCAACAGATACCGTCGAAAAAGCTGTAAGCGAGATAACTGTCTCACCTCTCATTTCGGAGGTGCTGCAATGCTGAGTTTCGAAGTGGAAGTGTGGTTTGGAGATGTGGACTCTTTCGGGCATGTGAACAACGTGGCTATAGCGAGATACCTTGAAACGGCAAGGATGAAGTACTTTGTAGAGAGACTCGGATTCAAAAAGCTTGAACCGATCTTCGTTTTGAGGAGGATAGAAATCGACTACCTCTCCCCGCTATACTTGGGAGAAACTGCCGTTGTCGAGATATGGGTTGAGAGAGTGGGCAACACGAGCTTCGATTTTGGTTACAGGATTTACGAGAAGAACAGCGGAAGAGAGATCGTTAAAGCTAAGAGCGTTCAGGTTTGGTACGATGTTAGGGAGAATAAAAAACTCCCGATTCCCGAAGATATCAGAGAGATTATGGTTAAGGACGTGAGGAGAGGGGAATGAAGTACCTAATCCTAATTCCCGACGGTTTGGCTGACTGGGGCATTGAGAAACTCGGAGGAAAAACTCCCCTCGAATACGCTCAAACGGAAAACATGGACTTCATAGCCAAAGAGGGAATATGCGGACTTGCAAAGACGATTCCAGAAGGGTTTGAGCCGGGAAGCGATATAGCGAATTTATCTATTCTTGGAGTTGATCCGAGAAAGTACTACACCGGAAGAGGCCCGATAGAGGCTTTAGCAAAAGGAGTTAGAGGGGATATCATTTTTAGATGCAATTTGGTTTACATCGAAAACGGAGTTATGCTCGATTACAGCGGAAACAGAATCACTGATAGAGAGGCAAAAGGAATCATCAAAGAACTGAACGAAAACAAACCCTTCGACTTCGTCGAATTTCACCACGGTTTCGCTTTTAGGAACTTGCTTGTTGTTAACGGAATTGAGGGGAACGTCAAAACTTATCCCCCCCACGATATAATGGGAGAGAGAGTGGAGAAATACCTTCCCTCCAACGGGGAGCTTGCGGAGGTTTTGAGAAAACTCATAGACTGGAGTATGGAATTCCTACCAAACATCAGCGAGAAAGTTAATGCCGTGTGGCCCTGGAGCGGAGGGAAGCTTCCGAATATGCCAAGTTTCGAGGAAATGCACAAACTAAGAGGTTGCATGATTTCCGAGGTAGATTTGCTTTACGGAATTGCCAATGCATTGAAAATGGACTCTTTGAGAGTTGAAGGAGTAACGGCTTTCGTTGACACGAACTACAAAGGCTTAGCTAAAGCTACGATAAAAGCTCTACACAAATACGATCTCGTTGTGCTTCATACAGAGGGAATTGACGAAGCGGGGCATGAGGGGGATGTGGAGCTGAAAGTTGAAGCTATAGAACTTTACGACGAGAAGATAGTTGGATACATAATAGACAGAATCGATCTTGAAGACACGAGGATCATGCTTCTTCCCGACCACCCTACTCCGATAAAGGTAAGAACTCACGTAGCTGAGCCAGTACCCGTGGCTATTTACTGCGAGAGAAAGGATGACGTAAAGAGATACAGCGAAAAAGCTTGCAGAAGGGGAAAACTCGGCTTCGTAAACGCTACGGAGCTAATAAAAATAATGAAGAGAGTTTAGGTTCTCCTCAGCTCAACGAGAGTGAGTTTTTTCCCGTTTTTACAATCAACGTTGCCTCCTATAACTTTCTCAACAACGAATCCCTCGCTCTCGAACTCTATTGGATTGCAGAGGTTGTAGTAAACGCAACTTACATCCGAGCAATTCCCCTCTATGGATATCTTCATTCCCTCCACAGCCATTTTTGGTTCCACTGCAACTATGAGCGGAAGCTCAACAACCTCTACAGCCACAACGCCTTCGTCGTGCAACGGGCATGGATGGACTTCTCCGTTCCGTAATCCGACGATCTTGTACTTACATCCCTTCTTAAGCTTCAAACAAACTTTATTGATCTTGCAATTTTCACACTCCTTTCCTCCGCCGAGATACGTGAATTCGATCCCGACTTCAGCCCAATCTTTACCACATACAGTAATTATCTTTTGAGCATCCATTAGCACCACCTTTGCAGAATTATAGTAAGTTTTTCATCTGCAAAGTATTAAAATTTGTCTGAAGATGAGGGTAGTTGAAAGGGTCTTGGCTGAACTGAGGAAAAGTAAAGAGCGGGGTTTACTCCAGTCCGAACTGGTGAGAAAAGTTGGGGCTTCGAAATCAACCGTCTCGGAAGTTCTTTCCGAACTTGAAAAAAAAGGAGTGATAGTGAGAGAGCAAGAAGGGGGAAAATCGCTAAGGGTTTGGTTGACTGAACTTTATCCAAAACCGATAAAAGGTAAGCTGAAGCTCGGAATTTTAAAATCATCAGAGTACGCATGCCTCCTAAGCGGATTTAGCGGAATTGTGAAAGTTTACAACAACGCCATGGACTTAACGAGGGATCTCGTTCTTGGAAGAGTGGACCTTGCCGCATCTCCCTTTGTAACGCAGGTTATGTTCGGAGTAATGATGAAAAACATCAGAATAGTCAGAGGAGTTGCTTACAACGGCTCGGGAGTTGTTTTTGGAGATGAGAAAAACGGTATTTTCGGTTCAAGCGAGCTTTCAGCCATGGAAATAATGCTTAGACTTGTGAAGGATGAGATTGGTTTGAAAAAATTCCGCTACTTCTCATCCCCAGAGGAAATGATCTCCTCCCTCAACTCTTTGAACGGTGTAGGCATTTGGGAGCCATATTTTTCATCCTTAAACAGAGATAAAGTATTTTTTAAAGACATAATAGGCGATCACCCCTGCTGTACGCTTGCGGTGAACGTTGAGAGTTTCGAGGAAAATAAAGACCTAATTAAGGACTTTCTCGCTGAGTACGATAAAGCTAAACCAGATCCCGAAAAACTCGCCGAAATCTGCGGATTTAGTAAGGAGGAAGTCGAGAAAAGCCTGAAAAGCTACACCTTCGTGAAAGAGGTTAGAGAGGATGAACTCCTCGATTTTTTGAAGCTCGCCAAGATAGAGATTTCGAGGGAAAGCTTAGAGCCTCTCTTTGAACTTCAGAATTTCTGAAAGCTTTAACACGGAAATCGGATTTAGAAAACTCTCTTCCCTGTCAACAGCGCAGGAAAAAGCCACAACTTCTGCGCCGAGTTTTTTCAACCTGTCCTCGATAGATTTAGCCGACGAGCCAGTCGTGATTACGTCCTCAACCACAAGGAACTTTTCCCCACTCCCAACTTCCCCTATGAATTCCTCCTCAGCTCCGTACTCCTTCTTCCTCTTCCTGAAAATCACGTAATCCTTTTCAAGATCCAAAGCTACAGCAACAGCAAACGGAACTCCACCAAGTTCTATACACGCTATTTTGTCAAAATCGAAGTCAATTTTCGAAATTAACTCCTTTGCAAATGTTTTAAGTATCTTAGGCTTAGTCGAAGCTTTTTTGAAGTCTATGTAAACGTTGCTTTTCTTTCCAGAGGAAAGAACGAATTCCCCAAATTTTACCGCACCGACATCGTATAACATCTTCACGAGCTCGAATTTGTCCATTTTTCATCACCACGGAACGTCTTTTAACTTTAGCAAATAAGCAATTCTGTTGGTTACAACATGCAGAACGGGTGTTATGAGGAAAGCTATTAAAATGTTCTCAAAGCTGAATACTTTCCAAAAAGCTTCGGAGAAGGATGCTATCAAGAGCGAAAAAACCAAGAAGTCGAGCTGGTCTAAAATTGGAGCTTTTTCACCCCTCTTCAAACCAATCCTCCTTTTGAGAAAGCTTCCAGTCAAATCCCCAAAAAGGGATCCGAAGGATAAGAGAAAAGCGAGTTGAAGAAACTGAGGGTAGGGAAGGGAGGAGAAGATAGCAAAACCGGCGGCTCTTTCAATAAAAAGCTGAAGATGAGCAACAAAAACTCCGCCGATCAAGCCAGAGAAAAACCCACGGAAGGTTTTACCATCGCCAAGAATTCTCCTACCGTCGACGAAATTTTTTCCGAAATCAATCGGAAATCCTCCTCCAAAGATGACCGCAAAATTATTGGGGGTGTAAGCCGGGAGGAGAATCCAGATAGTTTTTAATATCTCAAGGAGCATACTTCCAGCTGACGAAACGTTATTATATCTCTTTCGCAGTCCATATTTTATAAAAAGGGAGGTGGAATAATGATCTCTCTTCCGTTCAAAACGATGTCCCTTTGCCCAGAGTGCATCAAAAAAATTCCCGCTGAGGTTTATGAGGAAAATGGAAAAGTTATGATGAAAAAAGTGTGTAAGGAGCACGGAGAGTTTGTGGACGTTTACTGGGGAGATGTAGAGCTTTTCAAAAAAGCTTCGAAATTCAGAGCCGATGGATACGGTATAGAGAACCCGCAAATTTATGATAAAGTTAACTGTCCTTTCACCTGTGGTTTGTGTAGAGCCCATAAAAGCCACACGGCTTTGCTCAACATCGTTTTGACGAACAGGTGCAACATCGCTTGTTGGTACTGTTTCTTCTACGCTAAAAAAGCCGGTTACGTTTACGAGCCGACGATAGAACAGATAAGGTACATGGTTAGGGTTGCGAAGAATTTGAAGCCCGTTGGGTGTAATGCAGTGCAGTTAACCGGTGGAGAGCCAACGCTTAGAGATGACTTAGTTGAAATAGTTAGGGCAATAAAGGAGGAGGGGATCGATCACGTTCAGCTCAACACAAACGGTTTGAAGCTTGCGGAAGACCCCGAACTTGTTATGAGCTTGAGAGAAGCTGGAGTCAACACGGTCTATCTATCCTTCGACGGAGTTGACGAAGAAACGAATCCAAAGAACCACTGGGAGATCCCGAAAATTCTCGAAAACTGCAGAAAGGCTGAACTCGGTATTGTTCTCGTTCCAACGGTAATAAGAAATTACAACGATCATCAGCTCGGAGACATAATTCGCTTTGCCGCAAACAACATAGACATCATAAGAGGAGTGAACTTCCAGCCCGTAAGCTTAACTGGAAGCATGCCAAGGAAGGAAAGAGAGCTCAGAAGGATAACGATTCCGGATGCGATAAAGCTCATAGAAGAGCAAACAGAGGGAGAGATTTCAAGAGAAGACTTCTATCCGATTCCGAGCGTCATTTCTATTTCAAGATTCGTCGAAGCTTTAACCGGAAAGCCACAGTATTCGCTGACTAATCACTTCGCCTGCGGAATGGCAACCTACGTTTTCAAATACAACGGCAGGCTAATCCCGATAACGAGGATTCTCGACGTGGAAGGTTTGCTCGAATACCTCAACGAGAAGGCAGAGGAGATAAGGGGAAGCAGAATTAAGACGATAAGAGCCCTTAAAGGGATAATAGACTTAAGAAAGTTCGTTATAAGCAAGGAGATTCCGATAGACATACCAAAGCTCCTTTTCGACATCCTTGTAAGGCACGACTACTCAACCCTTGGCAAGTTCCATATGAATGCTCTCTTCATAGGTATGATGCACTTCATGGACTTGTACAACTACGACATAGCGAGAATTATTAGGTGCGACATCCACTACGCAACTCCAGACGGAAAGATTATTCCCTTCTGCACGTTTAACGTCCTACCTGAGATGTACAGAGACAAGATCCACGAGAAATTCGCCATCCCGATTGAGGAGTGGGAGAAGAGAACTGGAAGGAAGCTCAGAGACGACATAGTGAGAGTAGTGAGGAAGAAATGAGGGGGTTTTTCATAGGGAGATTCCAACCCTACCACTTAGGACACCACGAAGTAATCTTGGATATACTTGATGAGGTTGACGAGCTGATAATTGGCATCGGAAGTGCCCAAGAGTCTCATACGATAGAGAATCCGTTTACCGCCGGAGAAAGGATACTGATGATTTCAAGGGCTTTGAGAGAGTACAGGGACAGGATATACATAATTCCCCTCGAAGATATCTATAGGAACAGCCTTTGGGTCTCTCATGTTGTGAGCATGGTTCCACCTTTTGATGTCGTTTACAGCAACAATCCCCTCGTCGTTCGCCTCTTTAAAGAAGCCGGATTCGAAGTTAGGAACACGAGGATAATCAACAGAGTCGAGTTTCAAGGGACGGAGATAAGAAGAAGAATGATCTGCGGAGACAGCTGGGAAAACCTCGTGCCGAAAGAGGTTGCTGAAGTTATAAAGGAGATCGGGGGAGTTGAAAGGCTCAAGGAGATCGCCTCAACAGACTACTGAAATCGTTTTTGTCGAGTGGAGTCCAAACTTCTACGCCGTTTTGAACGAAGGAGTGATCGAATTTTCCACTTTCACGCCCAAAAAGCTGGAAAGCTCCTACGAAAGCGATTTAGCTGAAAAACTTGAGAAAAAGCTCGAAAAATATTTTTCCGGAAGGAGAGCCGATTTTAACGAATTTAAAGTGTCCTATCCTTCCGAATTTTCAAAGAGAGTTCTCGAAGAGGTGAGAAAAATAGAGTACGGTAGCGTTTGCTCGTATTCCGACTTGGCTAAAAAGCTTGGAACAAGCCCGAGAGCCGTTGGAGTGGCTTTGAAGATGAACAGGGTGCCAGTGATAGTTCCCTGCCACAGAGTCGTCGCTAAAAAAGGCTTAGGGGGATATTCTCTCGGGATAGAAATTAAGTTAAAGCT
>WAQS01000302.1 GCA_015520115.1 Ferroglobus sp. | reverse complement strand
GTATTACGCGTTCAATTATGCTTACGAATTGGCTGAAAGGAGGGATTTCTATGGATGAGATGATTGAATTCCTTCATAAGGGCCCCCTCTCTCCGATAAAAAGGTGGGGCACCAAGTTCAGTCTATGGCCTGTGCATCTCGTCACCGCTTGCTGCGGTGTGGAACTCGCTCATGGATATGCTGCCGGATACGATGGAGAGAGACTTGGAAGTCTGAACTTCGGAATTTCCAGACAGACGAATCTGATAATTGTTGAAGGAGCGATAACGAGGAAGATGGCAAGAGTCTTAAAGATGACTTATGAGCAGATGCCCGATCCTAAGTTTGTCATCGTGATGGGGGCTTGCGGATTAAGGGGTGGTTTGTTCTGGAACGGATATCACATGGTTAACCCAGCCGATATAGTGCCGGTGAAGTACTTCATCCCCGGCTGCCCTCCCACGCCGGAAGGCATGCTCAGAGCTATAAGAGCCTTGCAGGAGGAGATAATCAGCGGAAAGTGGGATGACACGATCAAATTCAAACCGATAGCTTTTGAGGAGGTAAAGAAGAGGGTCAAGAAGATTCCTCCGCAACCCCCGAAGAGAAGGATGAAGAATGTTGCGATAGTTGTCGATAGAGACAGAAGTTATAGATGGGAGGAGGGAAGAGTTTTCGTGGAGAAAATTAGAGGGCACTTTGGAGATCTTGTCAACAAAGTCGTTATAACGGCTAAAAACAGAATATGCGCATCCTTCGAAGCTGATAGGGTAAGAGAGGTTATGGAGAAGGCTAAGGAATTCGGTTTCGATCACGTGAAGATTCTGAACGTTATAGATGTCCCCCATCTGAGGAAATTCATAATTGAGTACCACCTTTCGAGCTACAGCAATAAAGAATTGATGAAGCTCATAGTTAACTTCAAAACCGAAATTTCTCGGGAGGAGGCTAAGATAAAGAGCGTCGCCGACATATTCCCGAGCGTCGATTACATGGAGAGGGAAATGCACGAGTTGTTTGGAGTCGTTTTTGAAGGAAACGAGTGGATGGGGAGGAACTTCTTACTCGCTCCAGACACGCCTAAATATCCGTTGAGGAAGGACTTCGAGCTTGAAGAGGACGTCTACGTGGGAGGTGAGTGAAATGGAGGAAATTTCGATTGAGGTTCCAGTAGAACCGCCGAAGGAGTACGAGTGGTACTTCATTCCAGTTCCGAAGAAATTCGTAGAGGAAGCTTACAGAAAGGATGAATTTGTTGTCTTTGTTGGACCTCAACATCCCGGAAGCGGTCACATGAGGATTATTCTCAGGTTAAAGGGGGATTTCATAACCGATGTCATTCCAGATCCGGGCTACGTTCACAGATCCATGGAAAAGCTTGCGGAGTATAAGACGTACATCCAGAACATCCCTCTTGTTGAAAGACCTTCGATAATGGACTTCGGGAACTACAACCTTGGTTACGTTAGGGCTATAGAAGAGGCTTTGGAGATCGAAGTTCCGGAAAGAGCCAAGTACATAAGAACAATACTTGCCGAGTTAAGCAGAATTGGAACTCATCTTTACGATGCTGGAATTTTAGCGGTCTTTCTCGGACACACGACAGGTTTCATGTATCCGTTTGCTGTGAGAGAGTTTATAGTCGAGATGATCACGAGAATTACCGGAACAAGAATTACCGGCTCTTTCATAGTTCCGGGAGGTGTTAGGAGAGACGTTGATAACGATACACTCCAGAAAATAAAGAGAATGACCTACGCCTTAGAAAACAGGCTCAAGAAGTTTGAGAAGATATTCATAACGAACCCGACAACCATAGCGAGACTTAAAGATGTCGGCGTTTTAAGCAAGGAAGAGGCGATTAAACTTGGAGTCGTCGGGCCTTTCCTCAGAGCATGCGGGGTTGAATACGATGTGAGAAAGGTTGAGCCTTACGAAGCCTACGATGAAATTGACTGGGAAATGGTCGTAGGAGAGGATGGAGACGGTTACACAAGGTTTCTGGTGAGAGTTAACGAAGTCAGCCAGAGCATAAACATGCTGAGGCAACTTGTTGACAACATTCCCGAGGGAGATGTCATAAGCGAAGATATCGTGGCTTTCGACAGGAAGGACATAAGAGGTAGTTTCTTCGAAGCTTACGGAGATCTTGTCCTTCCGAAGGGAGAGTACACTTCGATAACCGAAGCTTCAAGAGGTTCGCTGCTTTTCACAATCGTAAGTGACGGAGAGTCTACAACTCCTTACAGGTTGAGGATCGTTACTCCGAGCTGGTTGTATCTGAAGGGCTTTATGGAATCTCTGAAGGGAGAAAGGCTTGCAGATCTCCAAGCCATTTATGGCAGTTGGGGTTACTTCCCGCCTGAAGCAGACAGGTGATGCGTTATGGTGGACGTTAGCGGAATTGTAAGCGGAATCGTGGAAAAAATCTTCGCCGCTTTGACTGCCAACATGGTAAACATTCCAATTTTGGAGCCTTTGATAAACAAGCTTCTTCAGATTCCGCTCGTAAACCTTGTAGTAGCTTTCATACTCTGGAAACCGGCTTTTGTGATCCTGTTCGTTCCGGGACTTCTTGCGGTGACCGTGGTTTTGCTAATAATGATCTGGTGGGAGAGGAAGCTTACAGCAAGAATTCAGTGGAGAGTTGGTCCGAAGGAAGTGTCGAGGAGAACTGGAGGAATCATTCAAACTCTTGCTGACGGTATGAGATACATGTTCCAGGAGGTGATAATTCATAGAGATGCTCACAAACTCTACTTCCTTCAGCTGCCAATTCTTTCCTTCATCCCCGTGCTTTTACCGATCCTCCTAATTCCGGCTGGAACGATCTATGCGATAAGGTCACCCTACGCAATTCAGATCGCCGTGGCTTTAACTGCTTTGCTCCCCATCTTCATCTTGGGAATAGGGTGGAGCGCAAACAACAGGTTCGCTTTTATCGGAACCGTCAGAGAAGCTTTCCTTTACGTTGCTTACGAAATTCCTTTGATGATAGCGGTACTTTCGATGGTTCTCCTATACAAGAGCGGAGATCCCTTCGTTATAGTTGAAAAGCAGTGGATTCCGGGAATTTTCATGAACCCGATTGCCTTCATAGCCTTCCTGATTGGCATGGTGATGGCTGCCGGAAGGTTACCTTTCGACATATCCGAGGCTGATCAGGAGATAGCTTTCGGACCCTTCGTCGAGTACAGCGGAATTATATTCGGTTTGGTTATGGGGATTGCTTACGAGAAGCTTTACTTGCTTAGTCTTATAGCGGCAATACTCTTCTTCGGCGGGTGGAGCGGTCCAGAAATTGCTTTTCTTGGAGAGTTGAGCTACGCCATATGGCTATTCCTCAAAGCGTTCGTACTCATGGGATTCATAGTGATGGTAAGAGCGATATACGGAAGATACAGGCTTGATCAGGCTTTGAAGTTCGGTTGGAGCTCTTTGCTCACCTTCTCTCTAATAGGATTTTTCATCTCAGCGGGGTGGGTGATATGGTTAGGATAAAGGTTGAGAAACCGAAAGTTCATAAGAGTGTGGCGCTTCACATTAAAGCGATAACAACTGCTTTTAAAGAAGCAATCTCCCCGGGGACGATCACGATCCATTATCCAAGAGAAAGGAGAAAGCTTCCCGACAACTTTAGAGGTTTATTGCAGCTCGATAAGGAGAAGTGCATAAACTGTTTTAGATGCGCCCACATATGTCCGGCTAACGCCATTCAGATGTACCAGAGGGAAAACAAGTACTATCCGGGAATTGACTACACGAAGTGCATTCTATGTCACTTCTGCGTAGACTCATGCCCAACAGCGGCGTTAAAACCTTCGAAAATTCACGATGTAGCTTTTGCATCCCTTAGCACTATGGTACTTCCACCTGAAGAACTCGCCGGAGAACCTGAAATGTGGAGGGAGGATACAGTCACTGTCGAGTACGACTTCGATGGGGATTTAAAAATGATAAAAAGGAAGGAAGTGGAAAATCTCATAGTGGAAGTTGAAAAGCCGAAAAGACCAGAATTCGTAGCTGGGGCAGCTTTTCCGGAGAACTGTATAGCTTGCAGAATATGCGTAAATTCCTGCCCGCAAAATGCAATAACTTTTAAACTTCAGGATCTCCAGACGATGGTTTTGGAGATAGACTTCGAAAAGTGCACGGGGTGCATGGTGTGCATAAGAAACTGCCCGACGCAAACGTTATTACCCTTCAGGAGAGAGGAGGTTTTAAAGGGTGGTGAAAGCGATGAACAAGGTTGACGTCAAGCTCTGGAAAATTCCGATTCCAGAAAAACCGCCAGAATGCAGATTCGACTGGACTAAAGAGAGACCCGAAAGGGTGGAGAGGTGCAAGTACTTCGGAAATCTGAAGGCTGTGGTGATCGACAAAGGCATTTGCAGTCACTGCGGAACTTGTTACATCTGCCCGGTTAGGGGAATAGTGGTGGAGGACAAGCCGATAGACTTTCCCAACTGGAGGAAGGACTGCATAGACTGCGGAGCTTGCATAAGGGTTTGCCCGAGATACGATTACACGCCACTGAACGGACTTGGAGAGTACATCGAAGCTGTAGCTGGCAAGTCCAAGAGGTTTAAGGGACAGGATGGAGCTATGGTTTCGGAATTCATGGCGGGAGCTTTGGAAATGGGCATTATTGATGTCGCCCTCTTCGTTGCGAGGGACGAAGAATTTAAGCCCTACGTCGTTCACATAACGGATCCCGACCAGCTTAAAGATGAGAGGATTACTGGAACTAAGTACAGCTTCGCCTCAGTCATGCCGGAACTTCACGATTCTATAAAGCATGTTAGGGCTGTGGGAATAATCGGAACTCCGTGCATGATTTCGGGATTGAGAAAGCTTCAAAAAGTGGTTCCCCTTTACAAGCAGAAGGTTAAGCTTGCAATAGGTTTGTTCTGCACAGAAAACTTCTACCACTGGCAACTGAAGGAGTTCTTGGAAGGCAGGGGGATAGATCTTAGGAAGGCTGTAAAGACAGATATTAAGAAGGGTAACTTCATAGTCACCTACGATACTGGTGAGGAATTCAGCATTCCCGTTAAGGAAATGGAGGAAATCGTTCCGGATGGATGTAAAGTCTGTCAAGATTTTTCAGCTGTTGAGGCTGATGCGAGCGTTGGGAGCGTTGGTAGCAAGAAAGGTTTTTCGAGCGTCTTAATAAGGAGCGAAACGGCGAAGGAGATCTTTGAGTATTTGAAGGAGAAAGACTACATCGAGGTTGGGGAGGTAAAGATAGACGTTATAAAGAGGCTCTGCGACTACAAAGTCAAAATCCACCCGTATCCCAAAGGGTAAGTTTTAATTACACTATTCAACTAAATTTTCATACCGCCGTTGCGGTCGGAGAGAGCAGAAGCTTTCGATGATAGACCGTCGGCAAGCCGCCAATTACACTTCAAACTTGTATGTTTTAACTTTCAAAGTCTCCTCCAGCTCGCAGATTTGAACGTTTAACGTTTCTCCAATTGTGATTACCGCAAAGCTTGGAATTCCTTTTCCTCCGCCTCCACCCCACGCGCCGGTAGCAGAGCCGGGGTTGATTATCACAACCCTTCCTTTGTGGATAGAAGGTGAATGGGTGTGACCGGTGATTAAAACGTCAACTCCCATCTCCTCTCCGATTCTCTCCAATTCTTTTACGTTACCCCTCGGATAAACGCCGTACCCGTGAACTACACCGAATTTCAGTTCTCCAGCCTTAAAAGTTTCTTCCTCAGGTAGATCGACGAAGTCCATGTTTCCCATCACAGCAACGAGCTTTCCGTAACTTTTTAGTTCTCTGTAAGTTCTCTCACTCGTGAAATCCCCAGCGTGAACGATAAGATCGGCTTGTTGGAGAAATTTTACGATAACACCAGGTATTTTCGAAGCCCTGTCCGGGATGTGCGTGTCGCTTATGGCGACTATTCTCATGGATATGTTTAGAAAACTCCTGCTTATAAGCCAGTTGGAATGTCGATGAACTCCGCCTCAATCCCAAGCTCGCTTCTCGTCAGATTTACGAGCTTTTTCAAACCAAGGGTTTCGCTTTGGTAGTGTCCGACGAATATAACGTTCATCTCGTTATCTTTTGCGAGGTGGTAGGCAGAATGCTCCATCTCTCCGGTTATCAGCAAGTCTACATCGTTCTTCTTCGCTTCGTCAATTGCAAAAGCTCCTCTCCCGGAGATTGCCGCAACTTTCTCTACTTTGTCTCTCCCGAATTTCAAGTAGCCGATGTTTTCGAAGTTTTCCTCCATTACTTCAAGAATCTCCTCGAATTCTTTATCGCAGTAGCCGGCGTAGCCTATTTTGTACCCTTTGTACTCTCCGAAAGGCTCTTCGGGTTCGACGTCAATAAGCCTTAAGAGGCATGCGTTATTTCCCACCTCTCTGTGGGCATCTAAAGGGAGGTGAGCGGAGTAAAGGGAGAGCTCGTTTTCGAGTAGGAACTTGAGCCTTTTCCTCAGAATACCGTCCACTCTTCTTATTCCTCCCCAAATCAATCCGTGGTGGCAGAACACCATATTCGCATCTACTTCCAACGCTCTAACGAAACTCTCCATGGAAGCGTCCACGCAAAAAACAATTTTCTCAACCTCTTCCTCACCTTCAACCTGAAGGCCATTTACGGCATCTTCTTTAAATTCATTTACCCTCAAATAGGTATCAAAAAAATCGACGACCTCGCTTAATTCCATAAAAGCTTAAGGTGGCAATTGCTTATTAAGCTTTATCAAAAAACAAAACACTTATCTTTGAGTATGTACAAAACAGTAATTGATGATTGACGAAATTGACCTCAAAATAATATTTGCACTTATGGAAAATTCAAGATTGAGCTTTTCGGAACTTGCAAAATCACTCGGAATTAGCAGACCTACCATTAAAAAGAGAGTTGAAGAACTTGTAAAAAGCGGCGTTATCGAGAAGTTCACGGTAAAAATAAGTGAAAAAGTTCTGAAAAGGAGTTATTCTGCTTTTGCAATCGTGGAGACCGATAAGCCAGAAGAGATCGTAAAGTTGAAGTGTGTGAATGAAGTTTACAAGCTTTGCGGAAACAAATACTTGGTTTCGATGAAGTTCTGCTCGATGGAAGGGATTAGGGAAACTTTTACTAAGCTTACGGAGTTTTCCGACTCTGTCGAATTTTATCCTTGCCTTACGAAGATTAAGGAAGACAACGGACTTCAGCTGAACGTGGAGATTAAATGCGAGGTATGCGGAAAGAAAACGGATGATTTCTCTTTTGTCGACGGAAAAATTGTGTGCAGTCTGTGTAAAGAATGACCAAAACTTTCATAAGCAAATTTAAGTAAGACATCTATTGCTGCCGGGGTTGCAGAGAGGCACTGCGCCGGCCTGGAGAGCCGGTGCCCGTCAAGGGCTCCTGGGTTCAAGTCCCAGCCCCGGCGTTCTGAGCATTCTGAAAATTCTAATTTTATTCTTTTCTGTCACTGGTCGTTGCACATCACCTTCTACATTTCCGATCAAAATAGCCCCGTTTGAATTATGGACAATAGCTTTATCGAGCACAAAAATTTTCAATAATAAATGATAAACAATAGCGGGGTGAATTTCCGATGAGGGAAGTAACCTTCTTTTTAACTCTCGGACTCATTGCTGCATTCGTAAACTTGGTTATCTCCTACATGAAAAAGTGGGAACTTCTCTGGACGTTAACCATTGCAGCCGGAATTATGACAGCTATAGTCTTTATCATCGGAATGCTTCACACCTCGGCAAGCTTTTTTGCTTCGCTTCTGGCGTTTGTGGGACTTCTGTCACTTCTTGGAATGGCTGTCGTGGCTTTAGCGATCTCAACCGTCCAAGCCGTTATTAACCTCAGAAAGGGCTGAACTCTTTATTCTCTCCCTCAAAATTTCCAAAGAGTTGTCGATATAGCTGAAACGCTTGTTTTTCTCGTAAGATATCCTCAAAACCTCTTCGAAGACTCTCAAAACTTCTTTTTCATCTTTCACGACTGCAACGACTTCCGCAAACCTTGGATGTCTTCCAAGTCTTCCTCCGGCAAGAACTTTGAAGTACGACTCACCCCTAATTGCTCCTGTTTTGCAGGCTCTCATGCAGTCCCCGCATCCGATGCAGTTCTCGTTAAAAGCTGGAAAGCTGTTGAAGTTTATAGCGTTCTCCTTACAAGCTTTCAAACAAGCTTTGCAGGAGTTGCACTTCTCCGGATCGACGCTGGGCTTTATAAAACCTATCACCCCAAAATCCTTTATTTGCGGAGAACTACAAGCGTTTGGACAAGCGGCAATTCCAATTTTTATTCTTTCGTGACTCCTTCTTGCGTTCCACGTTTTATCCTCAAGAATTTTCAAAATCTCATACTTCAAATCTTCGATAGGAATTAACGCATTTTTGCATGCCCTACAAAACTCGACTTCGAACCCTTCCACACTAAAACTTTAAACTATAATGAAATATAGGTATACCCTAAAATCTTCATTCCTCAAGGATTTTTTGAATTCTTCTCATCTCTTTAACAAGAGCTTTTCCTTTCTTCGTTAGGCTGTATACTTTGTACGTTTGAAGACCCCTCTTTCTTTCCTCCGCTCTGACAAGTTTGAGTCCCATCAACTCCTTTAAAGACTCACTTACCTGCTTCTTGTTCATGACTTTTTCGAGATCGCTCCATCTTTTTTCTCCGCTTTCGAGCAGAAACAGTATCTTGAGATTTGATGGCTTCAAAATTTTTCGAAGTTTCTCCATTGTAAACTTGTTTACAATCTGTAAAAACTTAAACAGATGTTGAGTTTTAGTAAACATGTTTACAAAAAGTAAACATATAGAAAATTTAATGAAAACAGATTGATAGAATTTTTAATATGGTCGCCGGAAACATCCCGGAATACGAGAGCATCTGCATCAACGCTAACTGCAAGTACTGGCGTGGAAGAATTTGCGAATACAGGGGTTACTGCATCTGGAGGAAGAACAGAAAGAAAGTTTAATTTATTTGAGGAAAACTTGACTTGATGCCGAAAGCGGTGGTAGTCGCTTCAACCCACAGCGGAGCCGGGAAAACGACGGTCTCGCTTCTCATCACCTCAGCTTTAAAAAAGAGAGGTTACAGAATTCAGCCGTTTAAAGTAGGTCCAGATTATATCGATCCGACCCACTACGAATTTGAGAGGAAGGCTGTCAACCTTGATCCGTTCATGATGGGTGAGGATGGAGTTGTTAGATCCTTTAAACATTGGATGCATAATGCGGACTTCGGAGTTGTTGAGGGAGTTATGGGACTTTACGATGGCTATAACATGAGCAGCTTCTCATCTACGGCGCATGTGTCTAAAATCTTGAGACTTCCCGTAATTCTTGTTATAAATCCAAATGGTATGTCCTATTCAGCTTTAGCCCTTTTTAGAGGATTTAGGGATTTTGAAGATGTCAATATTGCCGGAGTTGTTTTCAACTCTGTCTCTTCTACTTTTTACCAAAAACTGAAGAGGGTTTTTGAAGGGGAAACTGAAGTCTTGGGTTTTATTCCGAAAGTGAGAGACTTGGAAGTTGAAAGCAGACACCTTGGCTTGAAACTCGGAGTGGAAAGCAGGTTTGACTGGAAGAAAGCTGCCGAAATTGCTGAAAGTTACTTGAATATAGACAAAATAATCGAGCTGTCCAAAGAGGTGGAAGCCGAAGAGGAAAAATGGGAGGAAAACCAAAAATTCACGATTGGTATACCCTTCGATGCGGCTTTCGCCTTCTACTACGAGGACAACCTCAGAGTTCTGAGAAGGGATGCTAAGTTAATTTTCTTCTCCCCCCTCAACAACGAGCTTCCGTATTGCGATGCTTACTACTTTGGAGGAGGGTATCCAGAGCTTTACCCAGAAATAGAATCTTTTGCGAGAGAATTTAGAAGGAAGTACGAGGATCAGCCGGTTTTCGGAGAATGCGGAGGATTGATGTTTCTTTCAAGGAAAATTGAAACAGAGACTGGAGTGATTAAGTGCTCGTCTTTTCTGGACATAGACATAGTTTTTACGAAAAAACTCCAAGCTCTTGGTTACGTTAGGGGAGAAGTTGTGAGAGACAATCCCTTTTTTGCTAAAAGCTTTAAGGGACACGAATTTCATTACAGCTACGCAATTCCCGATGATGATGTCAGATACGCTTTCAGAATCGACGGAAAAGGCATAGTCGATGGCTTCGATGGAGCTGTATCCGGCAACATTTTAGGAAGTTACACCCATCTGCACTTCTATTCAACGAAGCTGAAGCTGGCTGAATTTTTCGAGAAGAGAGTTAATTAAAATTATTTTAAAGGAAGATACTAATTTTTACAGCTACTTTTCAGAAAATTCCGCTAAAGTCCAGATTTAGTCAGAAAAATTCGGAGATTTCCAGAAAAATTCAAAAACGGAAGATAATTTTCTTTCCGTTTTTAAAAAGGAGTGTCCGCTTTGAAGATTTCTGCGAAAGATTTAAAAATCAATACCTTTTACCAGATTTTCAGTCATCAGAAAGCTTTGCTCATTTAATGCTATTGCGGGTGGTGAATATGGAGGGTGATTGCGATGATCGTAGGAAAGCATATAATAGCGGAACTGTATGGAGTTCCAAAGGAGCTGATTTCATATGAGAGTACGGTGAGGGAAATAGTGGAGAGCGTAGTGGAGGAGGCTAAACTGACGAAAGTAAGCTCTCACTATAAACAGTTCGAACCTTATGGGGTTACGGGCGTTGTTTTGATTTCTGAAAGCCACATTTCGATACACACTTGGCCAGAATACGAGCTTGTGAACTTGGACATCTTCACCTGTGGCGACACAAGAAAGACGGACAAAGCTTTTGAGTTGTTTTTGCAGAAGTTTAAACCCAAATCTTACAGACACTTCGTTTTGGACAGGGGATAAAGATGATGGAGAGAATTAGGAAACAAATTTTACAGGCTTTGGCTGGAGGAGAACTTTCAGTTTACAAGTTAATAGATTTGCAAGACGCCTCTCTCCCAGAATTCTTCCAGCTCTTGCAGGAAATGGAAGAAGGAGAAATTATTCGGATCTCAGATGGAAAGGTTAGGTTAACCGAGAAGGGGAGGGAGGTGGCTGAAAAGCTTGGGGCAAAATACTTCGATGTCTCCTGTGTCTACTGCGGCTATACTGGAATGAAAATCCACGACTTTTTCAAAGAGGTCCTCGGGAAGTATTTGGAGATTGCCAAAGATCGTCCCGAAACCGTGGAGGAGTACGATCAAGGCTATATAAGCCCAGAAGGGGTTATAAGGAGGGTAGAATTCGTCTACGAACGAGGAGATTTACTTAAAAGCAGAATATTCGTTGTTGGAGATGACGATCTGTTCAGCATAGCTGCAGCTTTGACGGGAATGCCCGAGAAAATATTCGTTGTCGATATAGATGAGAGACTTATCAATTTCATTAACAAAGTTGCTGAAGAATATTCACTTCCGATCGAGGCGATGGTTTACGATGTGCAGCAAGCTTTCCCCGAAGAGCTAAAGAAAAAATTTGATGTTTTCGTGACCGACCCTGTCGAGACTATTCCGGGACTGAAGCTGTTCCTTTCAAGGGGAGTGTCAACATTAAAAGGTCCCGGTTGTTCCGGATACTTCGGCATAACGACTCTCGAAGCTTCAAGAAAGAAGTGGTACGAAATACAAAAGATGATACACGACATGGGGTTCATAATAACGGATATGAGAAGGAAGTTCAGCGTTTATCCGCAGGAGGAGAAGAACTTCTTCAGGTTCCAGGAAAAGTTGCCAATAGTCGAAAAGCTTGGAGCTAAGATTGACTACGACTGGTACAAATCCACCCTTTACAGGATAGAAGCAGTAAAGGAGCCTAAGCCGTTAGTTGAGGGAGAGATGATAATAGACGAAGCGGTGTATAGAGACAACGAAAGCTGGGCAACTCCCTACGGAGCGGATTAGTCAGTTTTGTTTTTTAATTTACCTGAAAAACTCTGATTAATTTTCACTATAAAACTAAACTTTTATTGAAAGCAACTGTTGTTGTGGAGCGTCAACTTTTACGAATCTTATAATGAATAGCTTTTATTTTGGAGCAATGATGGCTTTTGCGGAAGATAGTCTAATTGTTGTGCTTCTTGTAATTCCACATGACATCTTCGAAATCCCCGCAATAATCATAGCAGGAGCAGCAGGTTTTAAGATTCCTTACGAAATCGTTCGTTATTTAGCAGGCAGAAAAGAGTAAATTCTGACAAAAGAGGACATCAGAGAGTATCTAACAATGGTCCTGATCTCAATACTCTTAATCGTAATAGCAGCGTGGATAGAAGAGAATGTAACGCTGAAAATAGCTAAAGCTATGCTAAATTCATCAAAAGGTGTTTGAAGAGAGGTGATTAAGATTATAGCAAAAATTATCGAAAGTTGCGATGTGTAATTAACCCTGAACGGGTACGAAATAAAAGGGCGCACCGGTCATGAAAAATATCATCCCCAGAAGACTTCTTTGCTTTCACAAGTCTAAATTCTGTAGGCAACTACTGCTTCCCCTTTCTCCACGACTTCAACGTTCTCTTCAACGAGCGTATAAGCGTTAGCTTTCGTTATGGAAGACAAAATCCCGGAGCCGTAGGAGGATATAACTTTCGCCTTCATTTCCGGGAAACTTACCTTCAGTCTGACGAAGCTCGTGAAACCTACCTTCGAGTAAATCTTATCCTCAAGCACTACTTTAAATCCCTCCTCTCCCTTCATTCCGAGCATTTTCTCCACAGCTGGTTTGAGGAATAGGTAAGCTGAGGCAAAGCAGGCTGCAGGGAATCCGGGGAGGGCTAAAACTGGTTTTTCGTTTACCAAAGCAGCTATTGTAGGTTTCCCTGGTCGAAGAGCGACTCCTCTGAACAGAACTTCTCCGATTTCATCAAGAACTTTGTACATGTAATCCCTCTTGCCAACGGAGGTCCCTCCGAGCGTGATCAAAATGTTGTAGTTGTCGATATTTTCGAAAATTCTTCTGAGGTCTTTTTCGCTATCTCTCACGATTCCTCTTGTATCGACATCACATCCCCACAACCTTGCCAACCCTCCTACGAGAATGCTGTTGCTCTCGTAAACTTTCCCCTCGACGAGCTGACTTTTCGGAGAAAGAAGCTCGTCTCCCGTGGGAACCACAAGAATTTTCGGCTTTTTGAAAACTTTTATCTCTTCGACTCCTGCACTTCTCAGAAGAGAGAGGTGTTGCGGCTTCAGAATTTCCCCCTTCTCAACAATAACCTCCCCCTTTCTAACATCTTCCCCCTTCAATCCCACGTTCTCGAATCTTCTCACAGCCTTATAGATCGCCACGAACTCTCCAAGCTCCTCAGCATCCTCAGCTTTAACAACCGCATCGGCATTTTCTGGCAAAGCATCGCCGGTGTGTACCCATTTAGCATGTTCAAAATCAACGAAATCGGCTTTTTTCAGAATAACTGGACTACTTCTACTCGCTTTTCTTACAGCTTCGCTTACAACAGCGAAACCGTCCATTGCAGCTCTGTTGTAGTGGGGAATGTCTATCTCAGCTTTTAGGTCTTCAGCCGCTACCCTCATAAAAGCTTCTTCCAGCGGAACTTTCTCAGATGAAATTTCCTCGATATTGTTAAGAAAAATCTTCTGAGCCTCTTTTACCGGAGTTAACTCCGAAAAAAGTTCCCCTCCGCTGACGGGGGGCATTAAAGCAACGACGTCATCATCTCTCAGCTCAACGTTCTCCTTCACAATTTTTCCGTTTACGACGACGATCATGTAATCGTAAAGCTTTTTAATTTCCGGGTAATCCTGAGAAAGCTTTTCAAGAAGATCGTTGAGATTTTTAGCTTCAACTTCTACCTCCTTCTTTCCCACAACCTCCCTAAAGTTTGCGAAGAGCTTTACCCTAACCATGAGCAAGTTTTCATTGAAGGAGACTAAATAACCTTTCTCTCGTAAATGTTTTAAAGTAACAGTCGGTTCTGCTTTGAGAATGAGTGCTCGAAAGTTGAGATACGTTGAAGTGGACTTTTTTAGGGGAGTAGCGCTCATAATGATGCTGATTTCCAACTTTGTGACCGATTTGCAGTACTTCGCGGGATACAACGACTTTGAACGATTTTGGAGGGCTTTCGCCTTACTAACCGCCTCGATGTTTGTTTTCATCTCTGGAGTATCTATATGGCTCTCTCACTTCAAGTGGAACTACACAAAATTTTTCAAGCGTTTCGCTAAGCTCTTCGGTTTGGGTTTGGTGATAACGATCTTCACCAAGCTCTTTCTTGAGGAGGGGACGATATACTTCGGAATTCTTCACTTCCTTGGAGTGGCGAGCCTCTTGGTCATACCTTTCCTTAGATTCGGAGAGAAGAATATTCTCATAGCTCCAATATTTTTTGCTGGAAAATTCTTCGTTGAGAGCATAAACTCCGAGAATTTACTCCTACTTCCTTTGGGAATTACTCCTCC
>WAQS01000301.1 GCA_015520115.1 Ferroglobus sp. | reverse complement strand
CTTCGGCGGCGATCTTTTTCCCCTTTATCAACGGCTTCAAGAACTCCTCCTTTTGCCATTCCTGACCGAAGCGGTATATTGCTTCTCCTACTATGCTTATCATCGCGTAAGCGCATCCGATACCCATTCCGAGAACTCCTACCTCCTCAACAGCCACGCTCTCAGCCAGCCAGCTTAGGTTTCTTCCTCCGTACTCTTCTGGGAATCTTAAGCCGAGCAATCCCCTCTTTCCTGCCTCTTCAACGAACTCGAAGGGGTAATCCACTTCATCTCTATCCATTTTCCTTAAAAGCTCTGGATCGACGGCACTCACGAACTCCTTAACCTCTTCCCTTAGTGTCACGATCTCATCGTCGAGGAAAAAGTTTGTTTCGAGCATATTCAACTTTAACTTTTCCTAAGCTATATACTGTTCGCAAAAATTAAAAGGAGTAAGTTTTGAACTTTCGACATTAAATAACATTATTTTTCCTTAAGTTTTCGAGATCCTCCTTGCTTAATCCCAAGAGCGTTCTGTATACGAATTCGTTATCCTCTCCAACGTTTTTGCAAATCCACTTCAGCTTTGGAGGAGTTTCGCTGAACCTCCAAGGAGAATTAACCACCACGAGTTCCGGATAGCGTTTATCTTTGTACTTTCTGAACACGGCTTTTTCCCACCAGTATTCATCTTCTAAAACTTCCTTAGGAGTCATGACCTTGGCGTAAATTGCTGTTCCTTTCTCACCTCTCTTCTTCCATTCAACCATTTTCTTTGCCAATTCATCGAATGTGAACTTCTCTATAGCCTTCTGAATGTCTTTGTAAGCCTCTTTCTGCTTTTCAAGCGGAGTTCTGTCGAAAACCGTTGGATATTTTTCAAAAATTTCCGGAGCCTCTATTTGAGTTACGAGGGCTCTGAAGTTGTCGTCCGTGTATCCAGCTGCAAACACATAGCCGTCTTTTATCTTGTAATAAGCGTAGCTGAAAACTCCGGCGTCAAGAGGTAGAACGCCAACGTCAACCGGCTCTTTGAAAATGTGCACCCACTGCAATTCCATCGTTATCTTCATCATAACCTCGGTGGAGGTTACATCTATCATCTGCCCTTCTCCAGTTCTGTTCCTGTAAAGCAAAGCAAGTAAAACACCAGAAACGGCGTAAATTGCCGTGAAGTAGCTTCCCATCCAGAATCCCGGAGAGGTGGGTAGGTTGTAGGGTTCTCCGGCTTCATCCAGCTCTTTGCAGGCGTACATGTAACCGGAGTTAGCAATTCCAAGAAGGTTTGAGTCAGGTATTTTCGCAAATTCTTTGGCTTTCTTTCCGAAATGACCGTGGGCGGAGAAAGCCAAGTAAATCAAACCTGGATTTATTTCTTTAAGCTGTCTGTAGCCGATTCCGAGCTCGTCCATGTAACCGGGAGGGTAAGATTCTATCACAACATCCGCTTTGGATACGAGCTTCTTGAAAAGCTCCCTCCCCTCCTCTTTTTCAATGTTTAAAGTTATGAACTCCTTGTTTCTTCCTTCAACGAGGAAGTTCAGTCCGGTGTTGTTGAAATAAAACTCTCCGAAAGGGGAAATCTCTCTAAGAGCGTCTCCTTCTGGAGGTTCGATTTTTATAACCCTCGCCCCGAACTCGGCGAGAATGGAAGACGTAACGTGAGCTGCCGGCTGAGCGTAGCTGACGTCAAGAACTGTGACATCTTTTAATGCTTCATCTTTAAATCTCGCCTCTTCAGGATCAGTTAACTTTTTAGCGAACTCCTCCCACTCCATCTTCTCACCTCACCACGAGAAAACCGGATCGTCCTCAGGATTGAAGTCTGATGGTGGCTTTCTTCCGATCACATCAGCCCAGTAGGAAATGACCCCTTCTTTAACAAGCTCCTCGATCTCCTCATCGCTCAAACCGAGAATCCTTTTGAAAACGTATCTGTTGTGATAGCCGACCGGATAGACAGACCACCTTATCCTTCCCGGAGTTTTGCTGAGCTTTATCGGCGTTCCAGCAGCGGCAAAACTTCCGAGGATTGGATCGTCGTAAATCCAAACGCTTTTTCTACTTCTGAGGTGCTCGTCGTGGTAAACTTCAAAGCTCCTCCTTACTTGAGAAGCCGAGAAACCGTAGGTCTTAGCAGCTTCTATTACCTCGTCGAGAGTTCTCTTAGAAACCCACTCAGCCACTATTTTGTCGAGTTCGTCAGCATTTTCTTTTTTCAGTCTTGCGGTGGTTGTCGAAAACCTATCATCCTTCAAGAGATCTTCAGCATTCATAGCCCTACATAACGCTTCGAACTCCCTTTGAGAGAGAATCGAAATTACCACCAGTTTTCCATCCTTCGTTTTATACATATTTGCTGGAGAAAGGTTAGGATCTCTGTTACCCATCCTCGGGCGGTTCTTCTTTTTGAGAGCAACGTAGGTGTAAATAGCGTCCATAATTCTCGGGAGAGTCTCTACCTGACTCAAATCTATGTACTGTCCTTTCCCAGTTTTCTCTCTGTAGTACAAAGCTATCAACACAGCCATAAATCCTACTGTTGCGTTTATGAAGTCTCCCGGATAATGGGGAAGTCTTAGCGGAATTCTCTCTTCGTATCCCG
>WAQS01000300.1 GCA_015520115.1 Ferroglobus sp. | reverse complement strand
TTCTCGATCGAGTACCTTCCGGGGAAAACGAGCTTCGCTCCGGTGAGTGTAGCGGAAAAGAATATCCCCCAACCGTTTGCGTGAAACATGGGAATGAGCTGCAAATACGTATCTCTGTGGCTTAGGGAGAAGTTTATAGCCACAGCAAGAGTGTGCAAGAACACGGCTCTGTGGGAGTAGTAAACTCCCTTCGGTTTTCCAGTAGTTCCGGAAGTGTAGCAAGAAATGCAGGCAGATCTTTCGTCGATAACTGGAAACTCGTAGTTCTTATCCCCAAGCTTGAGAAGCTCTTGGTAGGTGTAATCAAAATCCTCGCAGCCAATACCCACGAATTTCGCTTTAACTTTCGGAGCAATTTTTTTGGCAATTTCCTTAGCTTGAGAATCGACGAAAATCAACTTGGCATCGCTGTGGTTGGCTACGTAACTTATCTCCTCAGGATGAAGCCTCAAGTTGAGTTCGAGGAGAACAGCTCCGAAAGAAGGAATGGCGAAAAACAGCTCGTAGAATTCGAGGGTGTTCCAGCTTAAAACTCCTATTCTGTCTTTAGCAGAAAATCCAAGGTTTTCCAATGCGCTTGTCAACCTCTTCACGTCCTCGTAAACGTCTTTGTAAGTCGTAACAACTTTCTCTTCTCTTTTTGAAACTACTCTTCTCTTCCCGAATCTTAAGGCTGCATGCTTTAAAATGTTGATAAGATTCAGCTGATATTCATCGTTCATCGTGGAATTTAGTCCCCTAATGAATCTCGTCATTAAAGACAGAAAAGATTCAGCTTTATTAAAAATTTCGAAAATTAGGAAGTCATGACCTTAACGAATCCGTAGCCGGCGAAAACTGCGGCAATCAGTCCAGCGACTATGTATGCGATCCCTTCAGTTGGTGGAATTGCGTTTGAGCTAACGACCCAAGCCCATAATGCAGCGTTTTGAATGGACGCGAGCATCAATCCGGCGAAGATGAGCATTAAGAAGTACCTTTTTATCTTCTCGAAATCCATAATCTCGGTTGGGGGTGGGAGTAAATAAATTTTACTAAAACAACCCTTATATGCAGAAGTTTTACCCTTTTAAATGGATGATGAAGCCCACGGGTTCTGAATAGTGATGAACATGCCCTTCGCTGACTCTCTCAAAAATTAAAAATTAAATTTGTTCGAGTCCTAAATACTTACATGCCCCGGTTCTTTTCCGATGAGTGGGTTAAAGAATACATGAGGCTGCTGAACGAGAGTAGGGAGTACGAGGAAGCTGCGAAAGACTGGGAGGGAGATTTTTTGTTCGTTGTGGAGCCGGATGAGGGTTTGAAAGAACCTCTATACGTTTACCTCGACCTCTACCATGGAAAAGCAAGGAAAGGGTTTGCTGTGGAAGACCCTTCGAAAATTTCCGCAGCTTTCGAATTCAGAGGGAAATATTCTAACTGGAAGAAGCTTATCGCTGGAGAGATAGACCCGATAAAGGGGATGGTGACGGGGAAGTTCAAGTTGAAGGGCAGCATGGCTAAGGTTATGAGGTATGCGAGGGCGGCAAAAATTCTTGTTGAGATCGCTCAAAAAGTCGAGACCGAATTTCCGGGGTAATAAAAATGTGGAATTTCAACTCTCCAAAGATATCCTACGGAAGAGATTCGCTTGAAGTCCTTGAGAACTTCTCTGAAAAGAAAGCTTTAATAATCACAGACGAAGCTCTCTCATCGCTCAAGTACGATGAACTCGTCTCGAAAATATTTGAAAAAAGCGAGACTATTCTCGTTAAACCAAAGGAACCGTCTAAGGAGGAAGCCGTGGAGTTGAGTGAAAAGATTAGGGAAAAGGAGCCCGAGATTCTCGTAGCTTTGGGGGGAGGAAGCGTAATAGATCTTGTGAAGGCTGCAAGGATTCTGTCTGAAGTCGACATCGAGCCGGAGGAAATAACGCCCTTTACAAATTTAGAAGAGCTTGGATTTAAGGGAAGGAGTTACTTTGTTGCGATTCCAACAACGAGCGGAACCGGAAGCGAGGTAACTTGGGCTATCGTTCTGAGGGATGAAAGGGAGAAGAGAAAAATAATAATGGCGAACGAAAAAGCCATTCCGGATTTGGCTGTTGTCGATCCAATTTTCGTTGAGAAACTTCCGAGGAAGCTTGTAGTGTCCACGGGATTTGATGCTTTATCTCATGCAATCGAAGCTTTTCTTTCTACTTTCAGCAACCCTTTTAGCGATGCTCTTTCCGTAAAAGCTATTGAAATTATCCTCAAAAATTTTGAAAAGTCCTACGAAGGAAATTTGGAGGCGAGGGAAAAAATGCACATTTCGGCAACGATAGCTGGATTGGCTTTCAGCAACTCTCAAGTGGGTTTGGTTCACGCTTTATCCCACGCGTTTGGAGCGACTTTCGACATCTCCCACGGAGAGAGCGTGGCAGCTTTCCTCCACCCGGTTCTTGAATTTTACAAAAAGAAAGGAGTTGGAAGATTGGACGAACTGTCAAAATATGTTGGCGTTGACATCCTAAAGGAAGTGGGAAGACTTTCGGAAAGGTTCGGTGTTAAGAAAATTTTCGAGTTTGATTTCGAAGGTAAAATAAATGAGATAGTTAAAAAAGCAATGGAGGATAGCTGCATAGTCACAGCTCCGCTTATTCCGGAAGAGGAGGATTTGAAAAACCTTCTGGAGGAGATAGCGTGTATGCGGGAAAAATCTTGAGGGTGAATTTGGAAAGTAAGGAAGTGAAAGTTTTCGAACCTGAAAAAAGCCTCTACGAAGAGTTCATCGGTGGAGGAGGAGTTGCTGTAAATCTGCATTTGAAAATGGAGAGCTATAAGGCTGAGCCTTTCAGCAAGGAAAATCCGCTGATAATCATGACCGGCCCTTTGACAGCTTCTGCATTCTCATGCTCAAGAGCCCAGTTTACGGCAAGATCTCCGCTGACTTATGCCTGGGGGGAAAGCAGCTCTGGAGGGAAATTTGCCACCTACTTGAAGAGAGCCGGATGGGATGGAATAATAATTGAAGGGAAGAGTGAGAAGCCGGTATATCTCTACGTGGATTCTTCTGGAGCGGAGATAAGAGATGCATCTTCTCTCTGGGGAAAGACGACTTACGACACTCAGGAGGAGATCAGAAGAGATGAGGGAGACGTTAGCGTTGCTGCAATAGGTCCAGCTGGAGAAAATCTTGTCAGATACGCATGCATTTTGGTTGACAATTCGAGAGCTGCTGGAAGAACGGGAATGGGTGCCGTCATGGGGAGCAAAAATCTGAAGGCGATAGCTGTTGCAAAAGAAGAGAAGTTCACGCCAGAGCCGAAGAACATAGAGGAGTATAGAAAGGCTATGAACGATCTTTTAAACAGATTTAAAGAGAGTTTCATGGGTAAAATGCTGAAAGAGGTAGGTACTGGAGGTTACGTTGAATCGTCCGAAATGTTCGGAGATTTGCCGGTGAGGTATTTCAGGAAGGGGGTTTTCGGAAAAGCTGAGAAGATTTCGAGCAACTACATCGTTGAGAAGTACTTCGAAAAGCACGACGGATGCTTGGGTTGTCCAATAAAATGCGGAAAGGTTTTGAACTACAAGGGGGAGAAGCACCACCTACCGGAATATGAAACTCTCGCTTCTTACGGCTCTCTTTTGATGATAGACTCGGCTGAAGTTCTCATAGAGATGAACCACTTGGCGAACTCTCTTGGAATGGACACGATATCCTCCGGAGTTACGATAGGAATGGCTATGTATCTCACCGAGGAGGGAATAAAGGACTTCGGAATTAAATTTGGAGAGGCTGAAAAGGCTAAGCAGCTTTTAGAGGACATCGCTTACAGAAGAGGAATAGGAGATTTACTTGCGGAGGGAACTATGAGGATAGAAGAGAAGCTTGGCTTGGAGGGAATTGCAGCTCACGTAAGAGGGTTGGAAATTCCCATGCACGATCCGAGGGCTTTTTCAAGTTTAGCGGTTGCATACGCTACGAATAACAGAGGAGCTTGTCATTTGCCTCATCAAATGTACAATGTGGAAATGGGTATGAAGATCAAGGAGTACGGAATAGTCAGCGAGGATAGATTCGAAAGCAAAGGGAAGGGAGTAATAACGGCTAAGATGCAAAACTATGCTGAGATTTTTAACTCGCTGGTGATGTGCGTCTTCGTTCCGGCTAAACCCAAACAGATTTCAGCTCTTCTGACTTCGGCAACGGGGCTTGATTACTCTGTTGAGAGAATATACGAAATAGGAGAGAAGACATTCCTCAAAAAGAGGGAGTTCAACGAACTGGCTGGGAGAGGGAAGGAGTACGACAAACTGCCGAAGATAATCCTTCAGCCAGTTGAAGGCGGGAGTGAAGGGCATGTGCCGGACATCGAGCTTCAGCTGAAGGAATACTACGAGTTCAGGGGGTGGAATTAAAAATTATAAAATGAACCTTGCGTCAGCCACAAAAACTCCCTCTGGTAAAGAAAAAGTCGGATTCAGATCTATTTCTTTTATTTCCGGATTCTCCTCCACGAGCCTTGACAGATTTACGAGAAGCTCTGCAATCTTTTCGATATCTCTCGGCTTCTCGTCACGGTATCCCGATAGAATTCTGTAAACTTTCGTCTCCTTTATCATTCTCAGAGCCTCCTCTTTATCTATCGGAGTTATTCTGTAAGAAACGTCTTTGTAAACTTCCACGAACTTTCCTCCAGTTCCAAAGGCGACAACTCCGCCGAATTGTTCGTCTTGAAAAGCTCCAACGAAAAGTTCTATTCCCCTCACCATCGGAGAAATCAAAACTCCTTCGGAGGAGAGGGATGTTAGCTTTTTAAAAGAGTTTATCAGCTCATCTTTGCTCTTTATATCAAGCACGACTCCGCCTATATCGCTTTTGTGAACACCTTTCGAAGACACGATTTTCATAACCACCGGGTATCCAAGCTCTTCCGCAGCTTCTACAGCTTCTTCTTCGCTCTTGGCAACTCTGTAATCGAGAACGGGGATGTTGTAGTCTTCAAGCATTTTTCTGCACTCCGGCTCTGTGGGATATCTCTTCTCTTTCAGAGCTCTCTCTATAATTTCATGCATCCGACCACCTCCTCAAAGCGACTAAAACCTTAGCAGCTCTCTCAGGAGTGGGAAAAACTGGAATTCCGTAGGAATGCATCTTCTCAACTTCTCTTCTTTCTACATCTCCTCCACCTAAAAATGCCACCACAACGGTTTTTCCGAGCTTCACGATCTCAGCGGTAGCATCGGCGGCATTCTCTATTGGATCGCCGAAGATTAGGAGGAAAGCATCCACGAGATCGTGAGTTGCCTTAGCAACCTCCAAGTACATTTCAGCAGTAGCATCTCCAGTCAGGTCTATGGGGTTGTCGAGAATTCCGTGGGGAGGAACTATATCCTTCAACCTCGACTTAATTTCTTCGTCTGCCTCGAAAACTTTCACGCTGTTGCTCTCCAAAACATCTACCGCTAAAATTCCCGAGCCACCTGAGCTCGTTACGATGAGAATTCTGTCACCTTTAAAAGGTTTCAAATAAGCGAAAGCTTTTGCAAAGTCGTAAAGTTCTTCAAGGTTTTCGGCTCTTATCACCCCGCTTTGCTTGCATGCAGCATCGAAAACTTCATTTCTTCCAGCCATTGACTTCGTGTGACTTTGCACGGCTTTAGCTCCTCTCTCAGTCACACCGGGCTTTAAAACGACTATGGGCTTCTTGCATTTCTTTGCTGCTTCCATAAACTTCCTTCCGTCCCTGACTCCTTCTATGTAGAGAGCTATGACTTCAGTGTTCTCATCTTCAGAGAAGAAATTGATTATGTCCACTTCATCCACGTCGGCTTTGTTCCCCAAGCTCACGAAGGTGGAGAACCCTATTCCATCCCTCTGACTCCACTCAGCCATTGCTGCTGCAACAGTTCCACTTTGAGATGCGATAGCAATCTTTCCCTTCATGGTTATCAGCGGCCACGAAGCGCAGAAGTTGTGGTGGGTGTTGTTTATCCCCTGGCAATTCGGTCCTACAATCCTTATTCCGTACTTTCTTGCGATCTCAACGACTTTTTCTTCGAGCTCTTCATTACCAGCCTCTCTGAAACCTCCGGTGATTATCACAGCGTTTTTTACCCCCTTCTTGCCGAGGTCTTCCATAACATCGGGCACGAACTTTGCTGGAACGATTATCACAGCAAGATCTATCTCATCCGGAACTTCCAAAACGCTCTTGTAGACTTTCAACCCGAGTATCTCTCCCCCTTTCGGATTTATCGGATAAATTTTCCCCTTAAAGCCCCCTTCGACTATGTTCTTCAAAACAACATGCCCGAGCTTTCTTGGATCCGCCGAAGCTCCGATTACGGCTACAGCTTCAGGGTAGAACATTTTCTCCAGCATTAACTTTCACTATTTATTATTCGGATAAAAGCGTGTCGGAATTTGCTTTCACTTTTAGATGCCTTGTTATAAAAAGAGCTGCCTACTGGAAATAAAAATCATCGGTAGTGGATGTTAAAGAAAAACGAATTGATTTTGACGGGAGTTGCACAGCGAGAAACTACTTGACAGCCATGTCTTTCATAAGGAACTTTTTAATTACTGCGAAAATGAGCCTGAAACTGTTGAGATCGGGTTATAAATATGAGAGTTTGGTAAGCAAAATGCAGTTGAAGTTTTTCCGCTTAAATGAAGGACAAAGATGTTCTGGAACATGTTTCCTTTAACAGTTTCTTCGATTCAGTTCAGAACTGGCTGAAGAGTTTCGTTGCCGTCTATAATGCAGAGGTAGTATCTTGACAATCCAATTCCGACAACAACTTCAAAATCTTCTCCTTTAATTCAGGCACTTTGTTTCTGACTACATCCCAGACGATGTCTAAGTTAACTCCGAAATAGAAATGTATGAGTCTATCCCTCATTCCTGCTATCTTTCTCCACTCTATTTCGCCGTGCTTACTTTTTAGTTCATCCGAGATGTTTTTTACGGCTTCACCTATGATTTCGATGTTTCGCAGCACCGCATCTTGAGTTTTTATGTCCTCTAAAAATTCATCGTATGTCAAGCCTTCCGTATAGGCGAGAATTCTGTTACAAGCCTCAAGTATGTCAAGCAAGAACTCTTTATCGCCTCTACGGAACATATAAAACGCTCTCCTCGATCTCCTTTCGAATACTATGTATCCTTATGCTTCTTATACCCTCCTTAGTAATCAAATCTACCCTTTTACCGAGTAGTTTTTCTAAATATTCCACCAGATTCAGAAAATTCTCAAGGGTTGCCTGACCTTCCTCAAATTCTACAACTACATCTACATCACTATCTTCTCTCTGCTTTCCCCTCACGTAAGAGCCAAACAGACCTATCCTTTTAACGCCAAATCTTTTAATTTCTTCTCGATTCTCTTCTAATTTTTTCAGAATGTCCTCTAAGGCTAACATATCATCTGTTTTTTCGCATCTAAAAAACTTAAATCTTTTTTGACGTCATTCAAAGAAGTCTGTAAGCTTGGCATCTTTGCTCATTGCTTCACTTACAAGCCTATTTTTGCCAGTCAAAAATCCATTGAGTAGTTTTTTCCTTGCCGTCGTTAGGTAGGCTTTCTCTAAGCCAGTCTTTTGAAGAGTTTCGATTATCTCGTCCATTCTCTCTTTCTCCCAGAGCAACAGGACTTTGTGGGAACGTCAACGAGCTCTTTTGCATTTCTCAACTCCTCAAACTTCCCTTCGTGAGAATCGAGGAGGTAGATATCTCTTTCTCTTTAACCACGGAACTCCTGCTCCATACCTTCTCAAGGTCAACTCCGGTACTCTGGGCTAACCTTCTTTCCTCATCGAAGTGAACATTGGGAGTCTGATGGCTCTCAGCAGTAGAGGGGTAGTGCCTTGCTAAAGGTTTGTTAAAGGTAGTAGCTCGCCAGCTATTCCGTTGTGGGAGAGTCTCCTCTATGAAAGCCCTTTTTATCGGGAACTCCTTCGGCTTTACCATCTAATCACCTGCCCCTCTAAAATCTTCAAAATCTTAAGCTTTAATTCTGGTACCGTCCTCTTTAACAACTTTCCAAACTTCCTGAGGTTTACACCGAAACAAGCGTGAATGGGAACGTCTCTCATACCAGCAATCTGCCTCCGAGGAACATCGGGACACATCTCTCTAAAATCGTCAGGTTATTCTTCACAGCCTCTCCAATTATCTCAAGCCTCCTCAAAACGGCATGCTCTTCTGACACCGTATTTTCGCAGTATAGGAACTACTTTTCTCTTTA
>WAQS01000299.1 GCA_015520115.1 Ferroglobus sp. | reverse complement strand
GAACAGAAATCCAACTGAAAATTTCAGTAGTGTGGGGGCCATCCCAAAAAGCTGGCTCTTCTCCAGCCAGTTCAAAATCATTTAGCGTTATGTCTCTTACCACTGCATAGAAGGAGTGGGGGCCATCTTCAGAAACAAGCTGAGCAATTACGACCGGGGTAAAAGCATAAGAAGTTGAAAATCGAATTTGTGTAAACGAATCAGTGATTGAGTTTCCTGTGTTCTTTGCTTCAAGTTTGTTGACAACGTCAAACCCTTGCTTAATGGCAGCGTAACCAGCAATTCCTGTTAGCAAACTACTTGGACTGGAATCATCATCCCTTTCAATTTGAATTTGGAATGAACTTGATGTTAAACCTCTTATTCTAACATAGCTGTCCTCGTATTGAGTAGTTCCCCTTATTGGAATACCTTGAATGTCCGAAATAACTGCGGGAGCTTGTGTAAAATAGGACGAGAAAGCAACAGTTCTGTAGCTACCAGTGACATCAATTTTTTTGACCTCTACGAGTGTGTTAGTTCCTATATAGTATATCCCCGACTCAAGAACCAAATAATTCACTGGCTTATTTTCTATAATACTATCCCCTGCTGAGGGGGATTCAACTTGCTTGATTTTGAAGTAATCTCTTCCAACTTCAGTAATTAAATGGTGCTGTGCTCGAACGGTTCCACTTCTATACTCCCCCAAATTTAACACTGGAACAGCAAAAACAACTGGATCAGTATATGATTTTGAGAGTGAGACGAGTTTTTCGATCCCATTAACAGAAACGCTGCCAGCCTCACCTACTACTTTGAATGTTCTACTCACGTCACTTTCACTTGCAGCACTAACATTCCCATAATACATGTAAATCGTTACGTTCTCGTAGGCTGGAATTTCAGTCACATTTACCCAGATTTTTGCAAAACTGCCATAGCTCCACGACTCTATCCAGTAAGAGAGTTCGTTTCCTCTACTATCAGAAAATCTTATATCTGAGCCGTCACTCTTTACAGCACTCCAATTAAAGCTCGTATCGAGTGTAATAAGAACTTGATAATTGACAAGATCACTCCCAGATCGTTCTTCAATGTAAATCGGAATTCTATATTTCCAACCAGTGTAAGCCCATGGCAATCTTGTGACGTTAGTTATCGTTAAATTCAAAACATCACCGGTATCTCCGGCGAAGGCGTAAATCTTAGTTGTGCCATTTGCGAGAGGATAAGCTTCTATACTCGCAACTCCACTCGAATTCGTTGTGGCAACTGTAGCATTCAATTCTACAACCGATGTGTTCGTCACAACGAACCTTACATCAATGTTCGGAATCGGCTGCAACTCCTGATCGTACACTTTCGCGTTTAGAACTCTCTTTCCCTCTAAATATGCATCCCAAGGACTTGCTTCCAAAGCGGCTTTATTCAGCCACTCCACGTTGATGAGAGATGCGCCGCTTACCTGTGGGGAGAGAACTTTAATTGAATAGGAAGCTCTTAGGTTTCCGACTTCAAAAATCACTTCGCCTTCTCCAGAGTTTGTAGCCTTAAAACTTGCGTAAACTCTTCCAGCTGAGTCTGTCACCTTGGTTATCGACTGTAAACCATCTACAGTACCGATTCCCCCGCTAACGCTGATGTTGACGGATTCTCCAACAACGGGATTGTTGAAGCGATCGAGCAAAAGAACGCCAAATTCTTTCACTTCTCCCTTCGAAATCGTATATGAGTCGAAGGGATTGAGCTTGAGAAGTCTGTAAGGTTTTCTTTCTACCCTTTCTCCTTCGAAAGCGTAAACCGCTATGCGTATTATTCCGCTCGAAGCGTTAATCGTAACAGTATTCCCGCTCACGCTTCCGTATTTTCTCCAAAAATCTGGATTCACGCTTTCGAAGGTTATCGAAATATTCTCTCCATAAACGAAACCCCCAGCGGAAACGGGTTGGAAAGCTATCTCTTTCGGCGTGTTGTAAGCCAAAGAGAAGTTACCTTTCAGAATTATTAACTTAATTTCAGAGTTGATGAGAGTTTGCTCTCCGACAGCTATTATAGCTCCGTTCTGTTTTTGGAAAACCGCTCCATTTTCGAAAATAAATGTCGTGTCTGGGTAGTAGTAATTTTCTACACTAATG
>WAQS01000298.1 GCA_015520115.1 Ferroglobus sp. | reverse complement strand
CCTCCAATAAGAGGGTTGGAGAGCGTGGAGTATCTAACTTCGAGAACCGTCCTTCAACTTGAGGAGCTTCCCGAATCGTTAATTATCATCGGGGGTGGTTACATCGCCCTCGAAATCGGACAGCTTTTTTCCAGATTTGGAAGCGATGTTACAATTCTTGAAAGAAGTGAAAGAATCCTAAGCAGGGCTGAGCCAGTAATTTCCGAGCATCTTCAAAAATACATGGAAGAAGACGGGATGAAAATTTACACTTCAGCGACGATTTCAGAGGTTAGGAAAACAGGAGACGGGAAAGAAGTGGTCGTGAAAATCGGTGGAGAAACGAGAAAACTTAAAGCGGAGCACATTTTAGTCGCTACCGGAAGGAAACCGAACACAGAGAACCTCGGTTTAGAAAAGGTGGGCGTAAAAACAGACAAAAGAGGTTTCATAGTCGTTGACGATGAACTAAGAGCTTCTGAAAGCGTGTGGGCTGCTGGTGACGTGATAGGAGAGCCCATGGCAACTCCAATTGCTGCAAAGGAAGGAATTGTCGCTGCTGAAAATGCCGTTGCGGATAAACACAGGACAATGGATTACAGAGCAATTCCGAGGGCGATATTTACTCATCCAGAAGTTGGAATAGTTGGATTGACGGAAGAGGAGGCTGAAAAATCCGGATTTACCTGTTCTTGCAAAACTCTCTTGATGAAAGATGTGCCAAAGGCGAGGGCGATAAGAGAAGAGAGAGGGATTATAAAGATGGTTGTCGAAGCAAACACCAAAAGAATTCTCGGAGTTCACATGCTCGGCGAGAGAGCAGCGGATGTGATACATGAGGCTGCTTTGGCGATAAAACATAGAATGACTATCGATGACATCATTGACCTTGTGCACGTTTATCCGACGATGAGCGAGGCGATAAAGATGGTGGCGCAGATGTTTTACAAGGATGTCACGAAGCTCAGCTGCTGCGCAGAGTAATTATCCACCTTTACTTTTGAACTGCATCTCATAGAGCTTAGCTATTCTTTCAAGGGTGTCGGCTTCTTCAACGCTCTTGTCGTCTCTCAACCTTACGAATCTCGGAAATCTCAACGCAAATCCGCTCTCGTACTTTGGACTTTTCTGAATTTCTTGATAAGCCACTTCAAATAGATACTTGGGCTGGAAAACAACTTTCTTTCCTTCCTCATACTCTATAAGCGGTTTGAATAACTCCGTAAGTTCTTCGAGGTCTTCGTCGGTAAAACCTGTGGCAACTTTTCCAACCCTCAGCAACCTTCCGTTCTCATCTCTGCAAGCCAACTCAAAAGAGCTGAGGAGGTGACTCCTCTTTCCTTCACCCCATTCTCCACCGACAACGACCAAGTCGAGAGTTTCCATAACAGCTTTCAGCTTTAACCACAACTTGCCTCTTTTTCCGGGGGTGTAGGGAGAGTCGAGCCTTTTAAGCATTAATCCTTCGTGTCCAGCCTCTATTGCTCTATTGAACTCTTCTTCGACAACTTTTGGGTCGCTTGTTACCACTTGCTGAGCTACTTTTATTATCTCGCTTTCGCTGATTACTTCCTCAAGCTTCTTTCTCCTCTCTTTCAGCGGAAGGTCTATGAGCGTTTCACCATCGTAGAGAATGTCGAAGAAGTAAACTATCAGCGGAATTCTCTCCATAGCTTTGGATATCTCGTGCTTCCTCCTGAACCTCCTTAAAACCTGCTGGAATGGCATAGGTCTCCCATCTCTGACAGCTATAACCTCCCCGTCCAAAATCACGTTCTCTCTCACGCACTTCTTCACTTCATCGACAATTTCTGGAAGGGCAGAAGTTACGTTTTCGAGCCTTCTTGAGAAAATAGTCACCTTTCCATCACCGTAGTGAACCTGAACTCGCGAACCGTCGTACTTCCACTCAACAGCAGCTTCTTTCATCTCCTTCAAAGCTTCATCAACGCTTTCAGTTACCTGAGCGAGCATCATTTTTACTGGGTAGTGAAGCTGGATCTTCATTTTCATCAAACCGTCTTTTCCTTCCTTTTTAGCCACAACAGCAACTCTTCCGTAATCGTTTGTTAGCATGTAAGCTCTTTCAACTATTGAAGAGTCTATCCCAAAAGCTCTTGCTATCGCATCCCTAATTATTCCCTCCCCAACGCCGAGTCTCATCTCTCCAAGTATGAGTCTCGTAAGGTATCTCGTCTCTACGGGAGTTGCGCTGACGTAGAGATCCGTTAAAAGCATGACTCTCCTCTTCTGGCTCCCCTCACCGCTAAGTTTAGCCATCTCTTCGAATATTTCCTTCACTCTTTTTATCGTAAGCTCCTCCTGAAAGAGAGTGGTCTGCTTTTTCTCTTTTAAAAGCTTTTCAGCAGCCAGACCAAGATCTCCGGTCTCTTTTATCAACTGCTCGATTCTACTTTTGCTAACGCCGGTAACTTGTCTGAGAGCCTCGTAGATTAGTCCAACTCCAACTCCGATCTCTCTCTCATCCCAAGGAGGAAAAACTCTACCCATAAGGAAGTGAATAACGTTGTAAAGATCGTCGTCATCTTCTACTTTCCTTATAAATGCGGCAATTCTTGCCGTTAGCTCAAGAGTTGACGAAATCTTTTCTATCACGCTACAAAATTCAGCGAATTCTTTGAAAGTTAGCATATATGATAGTTTGGACAAGTAATATTAAACCCTTGCCAAAGTCTATGTATGGAGGAACTCTTTGAAGCGCTTAAAAGGTACTTTGAAGAAGTTAGAGAGAAGGGCTTGAGTTATGAGGAGGTTCAGTACGAACTCGACTATCTGATTTATCCGTACATAGGTTCGTTCCTATCAAACGGGGAAATAACGAAGGAAGAGGCTATCGAGCTTTTCAAGTTCTGCGAGGAGAATCTGAAAGTTTTGAAGGATAGGCGGTAAATTTTTTAATCGCTAAATAAGACATTATTACGCCCGAAGAACCGGCGGGGTTGAAAGGTGAGACCCCGTGGGCTCATCGGGCAAACAATAATATTTTTATAAAATTTTAATTCCAAATTTTTCTATGAGGTGGATTTACCCTCCGTTGGGAATGCTGATTTTGACCATGCTCGGAGGTATTTACACCTTCAGCCTCTTCTATGCTCCAATTCAGGAGTACTATTCGATAGAAAACATCGCACCTCTCACACTTGCGTTCTCCCTCATAACAATTACATACTCAATTTTCATAATTCCGGCTGGAGTTTTGTACGATCGCACAGGTCCGAGGGTGCCGCTACTCCTCGGAGCGCTCGTAATCTTCATCGGCTACGTTATCGCCTCTCAAATGAGATATTTTGAGTGGGATACCGCTAAGCTTCTCTATTACTTAGGGCTCGGAGTTGCGTTAGGCTTGGGAATAGCTCTTGTTGATTCGGTTCCACGTCCTCTCGTTACTAAGTGGTTTCCAGATAAAACTGGAACTGCCGTTGGAATAGTGGCTGTTGGCTTCGGTATCGGCGCTGCGGTGATGACTCCAATTATTTCCTACTTCCTCAGCGTAACTTCAGTTTTCGAAACGTTCATCTACGTGGGATTAATTTATTTGGTGGTTATTTCCCTCTGCGCGATTCCCATGAAAGACCCTAAAATTGAGAGAAAAGATGAAGAAATTTCTCTGAACCTATCCGAAACTCTAAGAGATAGAAGATTTCACGTTCTCTGGTTTGCTTTTTTCCTTTCAACTTTTGCCGGATTGATGGTTATAGGAAATGCCGCCCCGATACTTAGGGAGGGAGCAAAGCAAACACCGGAGCTCGCAAGCTTGATTCCCGCCTTTCTAATAATAACCTCCTTTGCAAACGCGTCAGGAAGACTGATCTGGGGATTTCTACTTGATAAAATCGGAGTCGTAAATTCAATGCTTTTAAATTTCGCAACAACAGCCTTTTCATCTTTAGCTCTATCAAAAGCTTTCTCGACTTTTCTCGTTTTTCCACTCGCTTCGATAATTTACGCAAACTACGGTGGTGCTCTTGCAATATTCCCTTCAGCTACAGCCATATTCTTCGGGAAAAAGTATGCTGGAAGAATTTACGGAGCAATATTCACGGCTTGGGGATTCTCTGGGCTTATAGCTCCGTACGCTGGAGGTTTGATGAGGGATGTAATGAGAAGCTACACTTCCGCTTTCTATCTCGCGACCTTTTCAGCCTTTCTTGCGGTGCTCTTGGTTTTTCTCAGTAGAAGGTTTTTCAGATAGTTCTCTAAGAATTTTTACTTCTCTGATAAACCTGTAGAGCTCTCCGGTTTTCTTGAACTTGTAGATTGCATAAGAAAAGAGGAAATTCAATATTACCAAAACCAGCGGAACCCAGTAGAATTCGTTGTTCAGGTAAACTAACAAAAAGCTCTGGAAAAGGAAAACTAAATTTTCAAAAACTATTGGCGTTAGAAAGAAAATCACGCGATTCTTTTGCTTAGCTTTTAGATAACTCACGATGTCCAGTTTCATTCCAAGCTCAAGCGGGTTGTACCTGTAGAATCCCGTTATTTTTATCCCCGTAATCAGGGAGCCTATCAGTCTTCCCACGATGAAGGAGGAGTAAACTACTGCTGACTCAACGGCAAATAGCAACGCTGCTTTCAATAAAAACTGAAGATTTTCGGAGGCGATGAGAAAAAAGAGAGCATTTGTTAGAACGATTAATGAAGTGAATATTGCAATGCCGCTTTTTAAAGAGAGAATTAGTTGTTTATCGAAAATTTCATCCCTGAGCTTTGCAATTCTAATCAGAACTTCTTCATCGACTTCTTCAGTTCTTTTTATTACTCCGACCAGCTTCCAAAAATCTTTTTTCGCATCTTCTCCTCTTTTGATTTTTTCTTCAACAGCTTTGAGAGCTTCGAAAACGTTCACTCTCTAAAGTTACCCTACAAAAAAATAAGCGTTGCTGAACCAAAAGTTTTTAATCATCGCAAACTTCAATATTCTACTGAGCGGTCGTAGTCTAGCCTGGCAGGACACGGGCCTCCCGAGCCCGT
>WAQS01000297.1 GCA_015520115.1 Ferroglobus sp. | reverse complement strand
TGCTCGTAATTGGTTCTCACGGAAAAGGATTGATAAAGGAGCTCCTCCTCGGAAGCGTTTCTGAGGGAGTTGTGAGAAGGTCGAACAAACCTGTTTTGGTTGTGAAATTCGATATAATAGACGATGCTGTGATAAAAGTTTTCGACTACCTCCCGAGAAAGATTCTCTACGCCTTCGACTTCAGCGAGGAATCGAGGAAGCTAAAGGATCTCATTAAAGAGTTTGCAAAGGCTGGAGAAGAAGTGTTGATAGTTCATGTGGTCGAGAAAGATGAGGAACTTACGGACAAGGAAATCGAGGAACTTGAAAGCATGAAAAGGGAATTTGAGGAAATGGGGAAAAAAGCCGAAATATTCATAGAGGGAGGAGTTCCTTACAAGGAGATCATAAAGGTCATGGAAGAGTACGGAGCCACGATGATTGCTCTCGCCTCAAGGGGAAAGGGGTCTATTAGGGAAATGCTTGGAGGAACTGTGTCGAACGTAGTTAGGAGAGCGATCGTTCCGGTTCTGGTTTACAAATGATCCTCACGACATCTCGCGATCCAAGCAGAAGAACGAGAAGATTTGCCAAGGTTTTAGCCAGATTCATGAACTGGAGGTACGTGCAGAGAGGAAAGATGAGTCTGGAGGATTTGTTTTCCAACTTAACAGAAAATCTCGTAATGATAACTGAGATAAAAGCGAATCCGGCATTTCTTAAAATTTACGACAGGAGCGGAAAGGAACTTCTTTCTTTGAGAATAAACGTTGGTGAGATAAAAAAGGTGAAAATGAACGACGATTTCGTTGTTTTTATAGGTGACCCTCCCTTCGATCCTCTCCTTCTTGGGGCGATGCCAAAAGGAAAGGCTGCGGAGAAGTTCGTTAGAAAGGTCGAGACGAAGAAAGTCGTAAAAGTTCACGACAATGTTCTTGACTTTCTGTATGACGGTAAACCAATCCTAAGAATTAAGGTTCTCGGTGTTAGGTATGGAGGCGAGGCTAACAGTAGAAGGTGAGGATGCAGAGTTAATTTACGAAGCCATATCGATAGACAAAATCGAAGAGAGAAGGTCGAGGGCAAAAGTTTATTTATCGAATGGAAAGTTGGTCTTAGAGGTCGAGGCGAAAGACATCTCAGCTTTAAGGGCGATGTTGAACATGTACCTTCGTCAAATTAAGGTTTGCACAGACGTTTGCGGGGTGTTAAGATGAGTGAAATTCCTCCAGCCGTTCAGAATTTGGTTGCTCAGCTTCAACAGCTCCAGCAGCAGCTTCAGGCGGTGATAACCCAGAAGGCTCAGCTGGAAGCGATGATAAGAGAGATAGACGATGCTTTGAAGGAAATGGAGAAGTCCCAAAGCGAGGAAGTATACAAGGCAGTGGGAAGCATTCTCGTGAAAGTTAGAAAAGAAGATGCTGAAAAGGAGCTTAAAGAAAGAAAGGAAACATATGAGGTAAGAATAAAAACTCTCGAAAGACAAGAAGAGAAACTCAGAGAAAGAGTAGCTGAAACGCAAAAGAAATTACAAAGCATGCTCTCTCCGCAAGCTGGTTAATTAATCCACTTTGCAATATTTTTTGCAAGTCTTAAGTTGTCAGCTTTACCTATATAGCTATTCAAAAACATCGCATCGTCTCCGAAAACGAGAACCTCTCCTTTTCCGAACTTCGTGAACTTGGCAACACCTCCTTTAGCTTCCCCGAAAACAATCGTTCTGTCTTTTTTCACAACGAAAAGAGAGCCGTTAACTGGAAAAACTCCTCTCATGTAGATCTCGTTGACTCCTTCGGTTAAGATGCTCTCTTCTGTTGGTACTGCTATGATTTCCGTAATTTCGTAGGGTCTTTCAGAAACTTCGACTCCGAATCTCTCAAGTAGAGGTTTGAGATTTGCGGGAGGAATATGGATTAAAATTACGAGTTTTCCTCCATTCTCTACGAACTTCGAAATCTCTTCTACCTCTTCATCCGTGAAGTTCCTCGTTACTCCGGATAAGATGTAGGCTTTGGAGTTTTCAAGCTCTTCGACTCCTCCTTCGATTACCTCGGCTTCAAACTGACTTATCAGCTTTGAGTAATGGGATACGGGAAAAACCGGTTCGTGATCCACATCCCACACTACTCTCTTTCTCTCTTCGACGCATCCGGAAAAGATTATCGCTAAAGTAACTAAAAGGATTAAAAGCGATCTCATATTACATCGCAATAAGCTGATTTATCAGCTCATCAACTTTTCTTTTAATCTCCTCCCTCACCCTTCTGTAGTCTTCTCTGCTTTTCGGAAGCTCGACTTTCCAAACTTCTCCAAACCCAAGTTCGTCAAATTCCACAATGTAATCAAAGTTTTTCAAATCTCTCTCATCGATTTTTCTCTTCCTCCAGATCATTTCGACCCCGATCTCATTTAGCATTTCTCTGGCGATCCTGTCCTCATCCTTTACTTCGTAAACTCCCGCCCCTTCCGCAAGCATGTTGTAAGGAGAGAGCTTGTTGAAGAGAGCTTCAGCCATCTGCACTCTTGCATCTCCGTTTTTGCTAACGAAAAGTACTCTCTTGGGTCTTCCGATTTTCCTGTATATTGCCACCGATTCTGGAGCTTCCGTTTTTATCTGGTACTTTCCAATATCTATCTCCCCGTAATCGACGAACTTCAGTTTTAAACTCACGTTCTCTTCACTGAGCTCTATTATATTGTAATTGTGATCCGGCATACCGAGGATTTTGAAAGAACCCAAGCTTCCCGCATGAATTATGTGGGTCCTCATCAGTCTGATCGAGTAGGGCATGTGTCTGTGACCGGCTAAAACCAGCGCGAATCCAAGGTTTATCAGCATCTCAACGACTTCTCCAGCGTCTATCAGAACGTTCCTCTCTCTTCCAGTGTCTGGAATCGGAACAATGTGGTGGTGTAAAGCAAGCACGTTAAGCTTGTCCTTTCTAACATTTTCTACTATCCACCTTCTCTGCTCGAATCCTATGTATCCGTCATCTATGTCTGGCTGGGTGCTGTCAACCCCGATTATCACAACTTCGCTGTCCTTGTAAATTTTCTTTCTCTCACCGAAGTAGAGTTCGAAGAATTCAATTCCGTTGTTTCTTGCATCGTGATTTCCGGGAACTACGAAGTAATCGACTTTCAACTTTTCGAGAGCTTCGTAAGCTTCTCTTAACTCGCTGTGAATACCCCAACAGCTTAAATCTCCAGTGACAACAACAAGATCTGGCTCTATCTCGTTTATCTGTTTTATTGCCTTTTCCACTTTATTTCTCACGAGCTCTTCTCCAAAGTGTAAGTCTGATATGTGAACGATCTTCATGGTCTGCTATTCGATAAAAAGGTTAATAACTTCTTCTGCCAAGCTTACGGCATGAAAGGGGAGTTTGCTTCCATAGTTTCCATGTTCCTCCTTGGAATATTGCTCATAGCAATCTCCCCATTCCCTCTTCTGTTCGGAATGTGGTACCTAACAGTCTTGCTAATTGTCCTTGGAGCGTACATTTCCGTTACTGCCTACAAGCGTGGTAAGGATTTGCAAGAACTCTACGGAAAACCTCGTAGTTGAAAAGGATTTGGCAGGAGTGCTCCAAGTAGCTTGCGAGCTTAAACGCTTCGTCAAAGCTTTCGCCAGCTGAGTATATACCGTGCCCCCTAACCAAGCATACTCCTTTCTCCTTAACACTCTTCGCGATTTTCTCAGCTAATGAAGGAGAAGCAAATTTACCTTCAACGATTTTGAGAGTTCCGATAAACATTTTTCCCTCCAAATCTAAGGGGATTATCTCATCGAAAAAGAGGGAGAGAGTTACTCCGTAAACGCCGTGGCAGTGAAGAACGACCTTGTAATCCGTTTCTTCGTAAATTTTTTCGTGGACATACAAATCTGAAGAAGCATCGTCCCTTTTCTTTCCGATTTCCACTTCAACGAAATCCTCTTCCGTTAACTCGTCAAGAACGACACCGGTTTTCGTTATTACTATTTTTCCACCTTTTCTAAAGCTCAGATTTCCGCTTGCACCGTCTATTAGTCCATAAGCAGCAAGCTTCTTTCCGATTTTGATCGCTTCTTCGATCATAGGAAAGGTTATATTTAAGATGGTATTTCTGGCTTTCGTGTACCTGATAGCTGTTGAGGGAATTGATGGTTCTGGAAAGACAACGATAGCGAACTTCATAAAAGAAGAACTTCTCAAACTTGGGATTCCGGCAGTAGTTTTAAAAGAGCCGACCGATGGAAAGTACGGGAAAATTATAAAAGAGTCTGAAAAAAGGTTTGATCCAGAAAAGGAGCTTGAACTTTTCATTCTCGACAGAAAAGAAGATGTTGAGAAGAACATCCTTCCGACTTTGAACAGGGGCATTTCGGTTGTAATGGACAGATACTATTACTCGAGCGTCGCATATCAAGGAGCGAGGGGAATTGATCCGGAAAAAATTCTAAAGATGAACGAAAGCATCGCTCCAGTCCCGGATTTAACTATCCTCCTTGATGTCGATCCAGAAATTGCCTTAAAAAGGATAGAAAACAGAAAAAAGCTGACACCCTTCGAGGAGCTGGATTACCTTAAAAAGGTTCGAGAAATATTCTTGTCAATCAAACGACCGGAGATAAGGGTTGTTGATGCTTCGAGAAGTTTGGACGACGTTAAGGATGAGGTGATTTACCACG
>WAQS01000296.1 GCA_015520115.1 Ferroglobus sp. | reverse complement strand
GTTCGATTCTTCATGTTCGTCCTGTCCGTATTATTGTACAACGCTTGGATTCTGTTGAACTTGTTGTATGGATTTCTCAACTTCTTAGTAGTGTTCGCAAACCCAGTTATCGAAGCTCAGGCTTTTCTCGCATTCGTCTTAGCTAATGAACTTGTCTAAAACCCCCCTCACTTTTGTTCGTAATCGTCGTTATGTTTAGTGTTAAATTGTATTTGGTTTTCTTATCACTCATTCCACACACAAAACGGAGTTTAACATCAGCCCAACTGTTAGAAACCAAACACAGCTTAACTATGTACCTCGTATTTTATTTGTTGATATTATTTTGATTGTTTATCATTTGCTATCATCACCTTGTGAAGTACTGTGGGTCCAACATTACTCCAACTTTACCGCAGCCATACTTCTCAAGGAGTTCCGAAAGAGCGTGATAAAAAACTTAACCCGCAACCACGAGCGTCATGAGCGATAAAACCGGATAATCATTCCAGCCAAATAGAGAGCCGAGGACAGGTAGAACAAAAGCAAATGCAAATCACCCTTGAAGAGGGCGAAGTCAAGAATAAATAGAGAAACTCCAGAATGAATCAGCGTGCTTGAGAGATTCTTCTTCAAGTAGGCTGTTAGGAGAGCTATGGCGACAATCGAAGAAAAAGCCAGAGCTAAGCGATAGTCAAGTCCCGCAAATAGGATGGCTGTTCCGGCAATTACCAAGCTGCTTGACAAAACGTTTTCCCTAATCTTTCTGAGGGTGCAGATCGGAATTAGGATTATTGCTGTGAACACTATCGGCGACGCTATTCTGTTCATCATATCGACGTAATTCCGATATTCTCTCCTTTTCCAATCCTCCGAGTAGTTGAGGGAGTAGTAGATTATGGCAGAGAAGGCTACAGCCGAGAAGATCAAAAAGATCGCTATCGTCAGCTTCATAAAATTATCCATAAGCGTGCACCCCCGGAAGCAAGTACGTTGCTAAATAGGTGGCTATGAGGGAGAAAAATCCAGCTACGTTAATTTCCCGATGATACTTTCCGATTATCCTCGCATGGAGGTATGCTGTGTAAATCACCCAAAGCATTATCGACATCGCTATCTTCGGATCCCACCACCAGTCCTCACCCCAGGCTTCAACCGCCCAAGGATATCCGAAAATCAATCCGAGAGTTAAAAAGAGGTAACCGCTCTTCGCAAAATCGTACTCGTTTTTATTGGCTAAGGAGAGAGAAAAAGAGTGGAGGAAGAAAGCGTAGGAAACGAAAAGCAGAGGGGGATGAATCCACATGTAGGGAGAGTTGTAGAAGAAAGTTGCTCTTGCAATGTAATATCTAATGTAAGCCGGATTGAACACTTCAAGTTCTCTTCTCAGATTCGGCAGAGGATCGGAAGGGTTCTGAAAAACAATCACGAAAATTAACATCACAAGTAAAACGATCTTCGAAACACTCTTTCCTTCTCTAACCTTCAAAAGAAAGACAGCTGAAAGGAAAAACCAGAAGAACAGCTTTTCGTTTTCTATCCAGAAAGGAGGGTAAAACCTTACCACATAATCTCCAAAAGCCACGAAAGTTTCCTGCCAGTAAAGGATTTGCACGAAAACAAGGTAGAGGAAAGATATCACTACGGACGCCACAAATATCTTCTCATATCTTTCCCGAAAAATCGAGAGAAGAAGGAGAAACAAAGACAGTATGAGGAAGTAATTCAGAAAGGTGAAAAGCTCGTAGGTCATGATTCTCCCATCAGCAGCTTTTCGTAAAGCTCCTGCGTGATTATCTCATGGGCTTCAAATCCCGCTTCGTCGACATCCATTCCCATCGCTATAGCTAAAAGCTGAGCGTAGTGAATTGCCGGAATCCCGAAGACTTTTCCTTCCTTTTCAAGCTCCTTCTGCCCCGTGTCGAACTGAAAGAGGCAGAGAGGGCATATAACCACGATCGCATCAACTTCAGCTTCTTTCAAACCCTCAAGCTTCATTTCCAAAAGCTCTCTTGCCACTTCCGTTGCAGCAGCCCTTACTCCCCCACCTCCACCGCAGCACATGTTTTTCGTTCTGTAATTCACGCTTTCGGCACCTATCGCTTTAATCAGCTCGTCAAGAATTTTCGGTCTTTCAGCCGAATCAACTCCTTTCTTTTCAGCCGGTCTGAAGAAGTGGCAGCCGTAGTGGGCGGCTAACCTTAAATTAAGCTTCTTAGAAACTTTCTTCCTTATCTCTTCAATTCCCACATCCCTGTAAAGGAATTCGGCGAAGTGCCTCACGTCCTTCCCAATCTCGCTTCCGACCTCAAGAAGTGTCGTGAAGCAGCCATTGCAGGCGGTCATTATTGTTTCGTCGCTTAAGTTCAAATTTCTTTCAGCTATTTCCCTCCACATCTCTTCGCTTACCGATTTTGTAATTGAAGGGGCTGGACAGCATGAAGAGCCTTCGAGCGGAGAAATTTCAATGCCAAGAACGCTAAAAACGTAGTAGATGCTTTTCTCGATCCCCGGATACCTGTTGTGAATCATGCAGCCGGGGAAGAACTCCATCTCACAACACTCCCAGCGTGCTTTTCAACAATTCTTCTAACCTCTTCCTTAGCCTTTTCATCGAATTGCGCGTGATATATCGGCAATCCGAGCTTTCTCCTTAACTCCACGTGTTCTTCTCTTGCCGGAACCAAAGCTGCATGATTCATCAAAAACGTGAAAGCATAACCCAACCTTCCGGGCAAACCTTTATTTCTCACGAGAGTTCTTCTCGCTTCGATTAATGTGTCAGTGATTTCTATTCCCCGAGGGCATCTTTCCTGACAAGCGTAACATGTTACGCAGAACCAGATCTCATCCCTCTCTTCAACTTTTTTCCCCGAAGAGATGAATTCGGCAATTATTCTTCTTGTGTTCAAAGCTGTTATCCTTCCAGATGGACAGCTTGCTATGCATGTCCCGCACTGAATGCACGAGTTCAAACTCATCCTTCCCAATTTTCTCAGCCCACTATTAAACTGTATCGAGAAAGTGTTAAATAAACTCAAACATCAACGTAATAATTCGGATGAAATGTGCGGTCTGCGGAAGAGATAGCAAGTATTCAATATGCGGAAGATGCTTAGCAAAGAGGGAGAGGATAATAAGCTATCCAGAAGTAGTGGAGATTATTCTCTGCCCGAGGTGCGGTAGATTCAAATTCTCCGGTAGCTGGAAAGAGTTGAGTTTTGATGACGCTTTGGATAAAGCTATAGAGAGCTCCTTCTTCGTCCATCCAGAACTGGAGGTAAAGGAGTTCGATTTGAGTGGTGACGGTCACTTTTACAGCTTTAAGATTAAAGGCGTTTTGAGAGGAGATTACGTGGAGGAAGAGGGATTCTTTAAAGTTAGAGTTAAAAGAGAGGGTTGTCAGAAGTGCAGCAGAGAAGCTGGAGGATATTACGAAGCCATAATTCAGCTCAGAGCGAAAAATAGAAAGATCCTCGATGAGGAGGTTGAAAGAGTCGCAAAGATCGTTGAAGAGGAGATAGAGTCTTCGGGAAGCGAGAAAAGCTTTTTAACTAAGATAGTCGAAAGAAGGGAGGGAATAGACTTCTACATAGGAGACTCGAAAGTCGCTAAGAAGATCGCTAAGAGAGTCGTGAAGGAGTTCGGAGCTGAATTCAAGGAGAGTGCAAAAATTGCTGGAAGGAAGGACGGTGTTGACTTCTACAGGATGACGTATCTTGTGAGACTGCCCGAGCATTTCCCCGGAGATGTCGTTGTTGCTAAGGGGAGAATAGCCGTTGCTAAGGTTAACAAAGCCTACGATTTGCTAACAGGAAACACAATACCTCTCGAAGAAGCAAAGGTCATTGTTAGGAGAGAAGAATTGAAGAGCGGCTACGTCATCAACAAGGACGATTCCGCCTTAGAGATATTTTCCGAAGACAGAGTTTATATCGCCGAAAAACCTGAATACAACGTAAACGTCGGTGAAGAGGTTTTTCTCGCCGTAATCGAGGATAAGGCTTACGCCATCCCAAAGTGGATGATAGAATGAAAGTGGTAAAAGTTCCCAAAATTAAAGCCGAAGAAGTTAGAAGATTTGCCGAAAAAATCGGAGCTAAGGACAAGAGAAGACTCATAACCTTCGACGGCAGCTTCGTTTACATACCAATTTACGACGGTTTCGAAAGGCATTTTTCCGAGTTTGAAGTAATCGAAGACGAAAATCCCGTTTTTGCCAAGAAATACGACATAAAGAGGTTAGCCAGAGAAAAGTTCTCGGAAGACGTTTCGAAAGGTATCGTTTCCTTTAAAGTTCTTGGAAGCTTGGCAATAGTAAAACTGGAGGGTAAAGCGAGGGAATTTGGAGAGAAGATTGGCGAATTAATTCTTGAAACTTTTCCAAGGCTGAAGGCAGTTTGGTGCGACGAGGGGAGGGAAGGAATGGAGCGTAAGCCAAAAATGATCCTCTTGGCTGGGAAAGGTAGCGTCACCGTACACAAAGAGCACGATTGCCTTTTCAAGGTTGATGTCACAAAGGTCATGTACAGCCTCGGAAATCAGTACGAAAAGCTTAGAGTGGCGAATCTCGTAAAAGAGGGGGAAATCGTTCTCGACATGTTTGCTGGAATCGGCTACTTTACAATTCCCATAGCGAACCACTCGAAAGCTGAAAAAATCTACGCCTTCGAAATAAACTTCGACGCTTACAAACTCCTCCTTGAAAACTTGAAGCTGAACAAAATAAGGAACGTCATTGCCGTAAACATGGATTCTCGTTTCACGCCAGAAGGCTTTGCAGACAGGGTAGTCATGGGTCACATATTTGCCGAAGATTTTATTGAGGTGGCTGTAAGAGCTTTGAACGGCGAAGGATACATTCACTATCACGAAAGCGTTCCAGAAAAAATAATAGAGAGACCGATAAAGAGAATTGAAGCGGTTTGCAGAAAATTAAATAGAGAGGTTAAAATTTTGGGAATGAGGAAAGTCAAGAATTACTCTCCAGGCGTAGTTCACGTTGTAGTCGATGCATATGTCCGCTGATCTTGCGATAAGCTTGAACGACAAAAGGTTGAAAATTTACGAACTTTTAAAAAAAGGGTACAGCGGAGAAAAAATTGCCAAAACCCTCGGAATAAGTAGAAGCGCCGTCTGGAAATTCGTCGAAAAATTGAGAAGTCTCGGCTACGAGATAGACAGAAACTACAATATCCTTTCAATTCCAGATCCTTCCCCCTTAGATGCCGCCCTATGCTCAAAGAAACTCGGAGTCGAGAGGTTTTTATACTTTGAAGAGGTTGATTCGACGAACAACGTCGCTAAGAAGGAGGAAAGAAGCTGCGTTCTTGCCAAAAGGCAAAGCGCCGGAAGAGGGAGGCTCGGAAGGAAATGGGAAAGCGAAGAAGGGGGGCTCTACTTTTCCTTCGAATTTCCCAGAAAGGTTCCAGCTGTTAAAGCCCACAGAGTTACCATTCTAATCGGATTGGTCGTCGCCAAAACTTTGGAGAATTTTAAAGCGAAAATAAAGTGGCCCAACGACGTTTTGATAGAGGGAAAAAAAGTATCTGGAATTTTATGCGAACTCGTCGGAGAAGAGCTCTCCTCAAGGGTGATCGTAGGTGTCGGAATAAACGTTAAGAACGAGCTTCCCGAGGAGTTAAAAGATAAGGCGACGACGTTAAAGACTTACAATGTGAGCGTAACAGACGTTTTTTGTTCTTTCGCAAACACGTTCTCCGAGATCGTGAATCTTGAGTGGAATAGAATTCTCGAAGAGTGGAAGCGGATGCTTGATACGATAGGGAAAGAAGTTGAAGTCAGAGTTGGTGGCGAAATTTACAGAGGTGTTGCTCTGGATGTGGATGATGAGGGGGCGCTAATCCTTAAGTGCGGGGATAAAATTGAGAGAATCTTCAGCGGGGAGTGCTTTTACATGTGATAACTTTAAATAGTATTTCGTGAAGAGTGTTATTCGGTGAGTGTCATGGGACTTATCGACAAGATATTCGGCGGGAAGCAGGAAGCCGTGAGCGTCGAGGAATACGAAGAGCTCGATCTGAGTGAATACGAAGCTGAACTTACGGAGGGAGAAACGTACATAAGGGTTGTCGAAGTTACCGGCTTAAATGATGTTCCGGAAATAAGAAGACAGGTTTACGACGGAAACATAGTTATAGCGGAGATCACCTTTATAAAGCACGATAAATTAACCCTCGACAGGATAATAAAAGATCTGAGACAGCTTGCCGAAGATGTGGGGGGAGACATAGTAGGGTTGGGAGAGGATTACATTATCGTAACACCCCTTGGAATTAAAATCGACAGAAACAAGATTAAGGGAATTCGCTCATGAAGTGTCCGAAGTGCGGAAAAGATCTAAACCTACTAACGGCTTTTTACGATACGCCATATGCTGGAAGAATTTTGATTACCACGATTTCCTGCAACTGTGGTTTTAAGCATTCGGATGTCTTCATAGGAGAGTTCAAAGATCCCGTAAGGTTTACCCTGAAAGTCGACAAGAACAACCTCTTTGCCAAAGTCGTTAGATCGGCTTCAGGCACGATCAGAATTCCTGAGCTCGGCTTGGCTATGGAGCCTGGACCAGCAAGTCAAGGATTTATAACGAACGTTGAAGGGGTTCTGATGAGGTTCGAAGATGTTGTTGAAATGGCCAAAAGATGGAACAGCGATGACGAAGAGAAGGTGAGGATTTGCGAAGAAATATTGGCAAAGCTTAAAGCTGTGAGGGAAGGAGAAGATTCCGTCACCTTGATAGTGGAGGACCCCTTTGGAAATAGTACAATAATAAGCGATGAAGTTTTTATGGAAAAACTGAGTCAAGAGGAGGCATCCAAATTAAAAACCGGTTTAACGATTGTAGACATCGTTGGGGAAGAGGAGTTAATGAATTTGAATGAGAACGTAGAGGAGTAGATCTTCCGTTCTCAGAGTGAGTGGGAGCCTAATTCAGCACTACTCCATTTCGATGGTCGCTTTAACGATCTTATCGGAAATCGGGAAGAGTTCGCCCTTACAAAGCGGCAAAAGAAGTTATCGTCCGGCACACATCGGACATAAATATTTCCTGGCTCTTTTACTTTTAACATACGCCGAGCAGCTTGCGACGACTTTGTCAAGAATCGTTGACTGCCAAGTACTCGTATGGCAATAGAGTTTACGAGCTTTTGAAGCTTCTTGATGAAAAAGTCATAGATGAGGTCTTAGAAGGAAGATGAAAGGTAAAAATGTTAGTTTGCTCGATTTCAGGTGAAACAAACTTACAGGTAGGATTTATGTGTCTTAAATGTCATCTAAAAGGATTTCTGCAGGAGTTCGATCTAAGGATACTTCCCGTGTTTGTGAACAAACACACCTTCGTTCGATAAAATCAGATGCCAAACCTCGATTATC
>WAQS01000295.1 GCA_015520115.1 Ferroglobus sp. | reverse complement strand
GAGACAGCATTCGACAGACTCGGCAAAATTAAAAAGCATTTTGGACCACCTTTCGATGTTTACGCGCATGCCATGAGGTTCATAAAGAAGGAAAGAGAATACAAGCACTTTTTTGAAGAGGGAAAGTACGTAACCTACGTTAGGAGAAAGTTCACAACAGTTGTTGAGGCGATAGAAGACTGCATAAGGAATCACTGGAAATCCCTCGGAGCTGATGTGGGGGAGAAAATAAGGAAGGGAGTGGTGAAGAGAGTACTAACACCATCACCAGAAACGAAAGAATTTATATGGGACTTCCTAAAGCTGAAAGCATGAAGGTCACGTTCTTGGGAACTGGAGTAGCTGTGCCTCTCGCTAAAAAAGCCCAGAGCAGTTTGCTCATCGAAGACGATAAACTCATTCTCGTCGATTGCGGATTTGGCTGTTTGCTTAGACTGGAAGAAGCCGGATACACTCCTGCAGATTTGGACGGGATTTTACTCACTCACTTCCACACCGACCACTGCGGGGAGCTCATAGGGATTCTGAAAGCGAGGTGGTTGGAGAGGGACGAAAAAATTGAAATCTTTGCCCCCTTCGCCAAAGAGAACCTTGAGGCTATTTTCGAAGCGTATCCCTACTTAAGAACTAAGGTGAAAGTTGTGGTAAAAGACAAGCCAAAATTCGGTTCAATGAAGTTTGAAGTCAGGGAGGGAAAGCACGCAATAATCAACTACGCTTACAAAATAGAGAACCTGCTGATAAGCGGAGATACGAGGAGCTTTCCAGAGCTTTACGAGGATGTAGAAATGGTAATTCACGAAATGTCTCTAAGCTTCGGGTATCCGGCAATAGACCACACAACTCCGGAAAACTTCGTGGAGAATGCGAGAGTTAAGAAAGCCTACTTCGTCCACATGTATCCGGAAGCTTACGAAAATAGGAGTAAAATAAAAGAATTCGTTGAGAAAAGAGGTATCGATGTTAACTTTCCGAACGATCTCGAAAGTATTGAAATTTAGCATCCTTTTGATTTTACTCGCTAAATTGTCCTCAGCTGCGGTTATCGAAGGAAAGGTTTACTCTTGGGAAAATTTCGAGCCTCTTTCGAACGTTGTTGTTGAGATAAACACAACTCCGGAACAGAAAATTTTGAGCAAAGACGGAAGCTACTCCTTCAACGTCTCTCCCGGAAGTTACAAGATCGTGGCTAAATATTACAAAAACGGAGAGCTCGTGATGATCGCTGAAGAAAACGTCACGGTTGTGAGGGAGGGAACTTACAGACTAGATCTGCTGCTCGTGCCAGTTATAGAAATAGAGGAGCCAAAGCTCGGGAACATAACCTTTGAGGAGATCGACGTAAAGGAAGGGGAGAACAGTTACTCGATTTACTACCCCTTGCTAATTTTATTCGCAGCACCGGTTTTCTACTTAGCGTTGAGGGCAAGGAGGGTAAAAGAGGGAGAAAAAGAGCTCCCCGAAGATTTGAAGAGGGTTGTTGAAGAGATTAAAGCCGCTGGAGGAAGAATCACTCAGAAAGAGTTGAGAGAGAAACTTGGAGTCAGTGAAGCCAAGCTGAGTTTGATGCTCGCAGATTTAGAAAGGAGAGGAATCATCGAGAAGTATAAGAAGGGGAGGGGTAACGTGATCTTCCTCAAGTGAATTCCGCAAGTTTCTCGGCAATTCTTCTGTAAATTTTAGCAACTCTGAAAATCTCATCCACGTAAACGAATTCATCATCGGCATGCAGATTCTCCCCTTTAGGGCCGAGATAGAAAGCTGGAATTCCCCTTTTCCTCGCATGTCTTATATCTCCGACACCAAGAGATACTGTGGCTTTGGGTTTTAAGCCAAGAGATGCTATCGAACTCTTTACGATCTCGAAAAATCTCAGATCGTCGTTTAAATCAACGCCGTCGAAGCTTAATCCGTAAGGTTTCAAAACCCCCTGAACAACCAACTCAACATCCCCGCCAGCGATTTTGGAAAAAACCTTCTCCTCATTCACCCAAGGCATCAGCCTTACATCAGCTTTTATTACACATTTATCCGCTACAACATTTCTCTTTACTCCTCCCTCAATTATCGCCGGGTTGAATGCTGCAACACCTCTCCCTCTTATTTCTACCGGAGTTCCAAGAAGTTTTTGAAGACTATCAAGATTTTTCTCCTCTATCGAGCTGAAGTAATCGACCGCATCGACTATAAGCTTTGAAGCTTTGTAAATCGCTCCGCTTTTTACATCCGCTGAAGCCGTATGTCCGGAATTACCCTTCACAATTATATCGACGGAATAAACCTTCGCCTGAGCGACCCCAATGCTGTCACTACCGAAAGGTTCGGAGACTATAACGTAATCCGCTTTTTCCTTCTCAAGAACGTAATCTAATCCGAGCTTTCCGCCAACCTCTTCATCAGCCGTAAAGCTTAGCTTCAAACCAATTTCCGGCTCGAAGTTTAGAAAAGCTTCCACAATCGCAGCGACGCATCCTTTCGCGTCGCAACTACCCCTCCCGTAAACCCTTCCATCGACGAAAACGGGAGTTAGGAGAATATCTTTAGCCGGGACCGTGTCAAGGTGTGAGTTGAACATCAAAGACGGTTTGCCCTTAGCTATTTCAACCACAAGGTTCTCCTTGCCTTCCTCAGCTTCGTAAATTTTTGTTGTGTGGCTCGAAAAGATGTTCTCAAGAAACTCAACTGCCTCGCTCGTTCTCCCCGGAGGATTCCTCGTGTCGATTTTTATTAGTTCCTCAAGAACTCTTAAGGCGATCGATGAGCTTTGAGATCTCATCTTCGCTCACTATTTCCACTCTTATTCCGAACTCTTCCAAATTTTCCCTCATTCCCTCCCCCATATGTTTGGCGAAAACAACCTCAACGCCCTCTTCCTTCAAAAGTTTTGGTAGAGCTTTGTGACCTCTCTTGGGAACGTGGGGATTCTCTATTAACTTACTCTCCTTTCCGTCGGTTATGTAGATGAACTTCGCCCTGGCAAAATGTTCTGAAATTTTAACTCCGTCGTCTGTGGGGATTGCAACTTTCATAAACTCATCTCTTCGCTTTCCCTTAAAACTTTAGCGAATTATAGCGTGTCTGGATCATTTCCCAAAACAGCCGTCCACCACCACCTCGCCATATCAACAAGATCCTTGCTGAAAGCCCCGGAAAGCCTGTACTCTCCGTTTCTTATCGCTATCATTCCTGCTCCAAGCAGCTTGTTTCTCATTGAGTAGAAAGAGGAGCGATTCATTCCGAGTTCATTCATTATTTCCTCCCACTCCTCAACTCTAAGCGGCTTTCCGCTTTTCTGCCTCTCCTCTATCATAGTAACGAATTTCACCGCTTTTAACGCAACCTCCTCTTTTCTGAAAACCCTCCTCATCAGCTCCAAAAAAGGGTTCTTCGACTGGGAAATTCTCGCATTGGCGGCGCTTCTCACTATTATTGAGGTTGACGTTTTTGGTGCTTCGCTGACCTTCATGTAAAACTTTATCCTGAAAAAGTTTTAAAGCTATTCCTCAAAGTCATTACCAATGATAATTGCAGTGCCGAACAAGGGAAGGCTCAGCTCTCCAGCAATAGAGATGCTGAGAGAAGCCGGGATAAAAGTGGAGAGCGAAGACAGAAGGTTGATCACCAACACGAACAACGAGAACATAAAGATACTTTTTGCAAGAGCGAGAGACATTCCAGAGTACGTTTACATGAACGCAGCTCAGGCTGGGATCACCGGCTATGATATCGTGGTTGAGAGTGGATTTGACGTTGATGTGGCTTTAAAGCTCGGATTTGGGAAAGCGAGACTCGTTATTGCAGCTCCGAAAGATTCCGGGATAAAAAGTTTGAGAGACCTTGAAGGAAAGAGGGTTGCGACGGAATTCGAAAACATCGCTAAGAAGTTTTTCTCTGAAAAGGGTATAGATGTGGAGATAATAAAGGTCAGCGGAGCTTGCGAAAACGCTCCAGCTATAGGAGTGGCTGAAGCTATCCTCGATCTAACTTCGACTGGCACAACTTTAAGAATGAACGGGCTTGAGGTCGTTGAGGAGGTTCTTGAGACAGAGGCTGTTTTGATAGTGAATAAAAAGAAGAAAGACGATTTCCACGTCAAAGCTTTAATTACAGCTCTGCAAAGTGTGATAAACGCGAGAGGAATGGTTTACCTCATGATGAACGTCCACGAGAGCAGGCTTGAGGAAGTGAAGAAAGTAGCTCCCGGTTTGAAAGGGCCTACGATAATGAAGGTCGACGCTGATGGGATGATGGCTGTCCACGTTGTTATTCACGAAGACAGACTGCTTGAGGTTGTTGAGGAGCTGAAAAGAATAGGAGCGAGGGATATTCTTATTCTGCCGATTCAGAGGTTGATTTACTGACACATCTTTTTCTGTCAAGTTTCATAAGTTTTAGAAATGGACAAGACTCTTTTGACACTTGATGACTTTAATTGTACACCAACAAAAGTTTTTAAATATTTGAATTCACAGAATTATGTGTATGCCCAACATAACCCTATCGATACCTGAGGACATTTACAGGAAGATGAAAAAATACAGCGAAATTAAGTGGAGCGAAGTAATTAGAAAAGCCATAGTAGATTACTTAGAAAAACTGGAAGAGAGCAGGACTGAGGTCAGTTCTGAAGAGCTTTTAAATGAGCTCGGCGATGAGTTCAAAGAGAGTTTAAACAAACTCGATTTCGAAAAAGCTGTTGAGGGATATAAAAGAATGAGGGAGAACGAATGGAAAAGAATCTTTACGATACAAGTAAATTAATTCAGCTATACAAAAGCAAAGGCAAAAAGAGTGTTAACGGATACACAACAATTCTGAACATTATAGAATTTCCCAAAGCTCTGGAAATCGGTCTTGTGATACTTTACCCATCAAAATCTGATTACAAATTAGCCATAAAGATTTCCACTGAACTCCTGAACATCGGCAAGCCCATACCTGCTGTAGATGCGATTATCTCTGCAATTGCAATAAACAACGATTTAAGAGTAATAACGAAGGATAAGCATTTTCTGT
>WAQS01000294.1 GCA_015520115.1 Ferroglobus sp. | reverse complement strand
GCTTTTTCGCTGAAGTCAACCAAGGCGATGGTTTTTCCTTCGACATCTTCGATAATCTCCGGCGTTTCAATGTTGAATTTCTCAAGAACGAATTTCGTCTCTGGATTTGGTTCGCCCTGAATGGCAGGAACAGCTTCCCCTTCTATTTTAACAAGACCGTCCTTTTCCTTCCACTTGTTCAAAAGGTACGAGAAAACTATCGCGGAGCAAACGGAGTCTGTGTCGGGATTCATGTGTCCTACGACATACACCTTCATGGGAAGGAAATGATCGATCATTCAATTAAATCTTTTTCTTTTTACCCTCCATCTCGTAAGGATTCCGCTTCCGAGCTTTTTAACTTCGAGTAATTCGAGTTCAGCCGGCTCATCTAAACTTTTCCCATCGGCTATCGTTGGCGAATTTTTCCCGGCTATTATCATGTTTCCGTAGTATACGTAGATTTCGTCAACCAACCCTTCCCTGAAGAGGGAAGCTATCAGCTCCCCACCACCCTCGACCATTAACCTTCTAACACCTATGTGGTAAAGAAACTCCATGAGTTCGCGCAAATCGACTCTGTCCTCTCCCGATACGAAAATCATAGCCTTCTCTTGAAGTTTTTTCAATCTATCGAGTTCAGCTTTTTTTGACACAGCCAAAAGAGTTTCAGCCTCGCCATTTAAAATTAAGGCATCTTCCGGAATTCTCGCTCTGCTGTCTACAACAACTCTCAAAGGATTTTCCGGTTTACCTTCAAGAATTCTCTTTTTTCTCAGCTTCTCACTTTTCACGGTCAGTCTTGGATTGTCCGCCAAGACCGTTCCTATCCCAACCATTATTGCGTCGCTCTCAGCTCTAAGTCTGTCTACCCTTTCCATGTCCTCCTTCGACGAAATCCTCAGCTGAACCCTTCTCTCATTGCTTATCTTTCCATCAACGCTTGCGGCAACGTTGATGAAAACGAAGGGCTTCATGAGAGGAACTCCCTTTTAGCCTCAACGACTCTCTCCTTCTTTCCTCTAAACTTCAAAACCACGTAACCCGGTTTTGGATACGAACCGATTTCAACGTCCGGGAACTTTTCAACAACGCTGTTTATCTTTTCGAGGATGTCCTCTTCTTTACCTTCAACGATAACCTCCTCTTCGTAGACGTCCAATTTCTCGAACCTTCTTATGATCTTTTCGAAAGTATCCCTCATCTCGGCGGGAACTCCAGGTAGAGCTGCTATTTTTCCCGCTATAAACGCTGGAGCCACTCCGACGTCATTTGGAACGACTTCGCTCTCCGCTGGAATCCTTGCAACCTTCTCCACGACCTCTCTCTTGTCGGTCCACCTCCTCACTTGTCTCACCGCATTCTCATCAAGAACGAGGGATCTGTTCAGTGCCTTAGCTATCGCTTCAGCCGTAACGTCGTCGTGGGTAGCTCCCAATCCTCCGGTCACGAAGATAAAATCGTACTTCAAAAGTCTTCTGAGCTCTTCAACGATGTCATCAACCCTATCGGGGACAACAACTATTCTCTCAACTCTGTGTCCGAGGGCTGTAAGCTTTTCAGCCATGTACTTTGCGTTGTCGTTGGCTATATCTCCTCTGAGCAGCTCGTTTCCCACGCTAACTATAGCGAATTTCATCTAACCACCTTCGGCACCTCAACTTCTCTCAAAGCGTCCTCTACGACATCTTCCCCGCTGTAACCTTCTACGGCATACTCTATCTTAAGAATTATTCTGTGGGAGAGAACTTCCTTAGCTACAAGCTTAACGTCATCGGGAATTACGTAATCTCTCCCGTTTATCGCCGCTATAGCTCTGGACATCTTCATCAAAGCTAAAGCACCCCTCGGACTTGCCCCTATCTCCACGATCTCGTGTTCTCTCGTTCTCCTGACGATCTCCGCTATATACCTTAATATGTCTTCGTGAACGAAAATCTCTTCAACGAACCTCTGCATGTTCCTAAACTCTTCAAGGGAAACCACTGGAGTTATTTCATCTGTCGGATCGTCTTTCTTCCACGAAATTCTTCTCCTCAAAATCTCCATCTCCTCTTCAACGCTCTTCGGATAACCGGGCTTTAACCTTATCAAAAACCTGTCGAGCTGAGCCTCTGGAAGCGGATACGTCCCCTCCTGCTCTATAGGATTTTGAGTGGCTATGACGAAGAAAGGTTCCGGAAGCTTTAGAGTTTCTCCTTCTATGGTTACCTGCCTTTCTTCCATAGCTTCAAGCAACGCAGCTTGGGTTTTCGGTGGGCTTCTGTTGATTTCGTCAGCTAAAAGGACGTTGGTAAAAATCGGTCCTTTGACGAGTTCGAATCTTCCGTTCCTGAAAACTTTGGTTCCAGTTATGTCTGCTGGCAATAAATCCGGAGTGAACTGTATTCTTCTGTACTCAGCTCCTATAACCCTCGCGAAAGCTTTTGCGAGCAGAGTTTTTCCTAAACCGGGATAGTCTTCGAAGAGAACGTTGCCGTTGCACAATGCTGCTGCAAGCGTTTTCTCAACGACATCGC
>WAQS01000293.1 GCA_015520115.1 Ferroglobus sp. | reverse complement strand
CCTCTTCAACGCTCTTCGGATAACCGGGCTTTAACCTTATCAAAAACCTGTCGAGCTGAGCCTCCGGAAGCGGATATGTCCCCTCCTGCTCTATAGGATTTTGAGTGGCTATGACGAAGAAAGGTTCCGGAAGCTTTAGAGTTTCTCCTTCTATCGTCACTTGCCTTTCTTCCATAGCTTCAAGCAACGCAGCTTGGGTTTTCGGCGGGCTTCTGTTGATTTCGTCAGCTAAAAGGACGTTGGTAAAAATCGGCCCTTTGACGAGTTCGAATCTTCCGTTCCTGAAAACTTTGGTTCCAGTTATGTCTGCTGGCAATAAATCTGGAGTGAACTGTATTCTTCTGTACTCAGCTCCTATAACCCTTGCGAAAGCTTTTGCGAGCAGAGTTTTTCCTAAACCGGGATAGTCTTCGAAGAGAACGTTGCCGTTGCACAATGCTGCTGCAAGCGTTTTCTCAACGACATCGCTACTCGAAACGAAAATTTTCTTAACTTCTTCAACTATTTTTTCACACACGTTTCTGATCATCTAATCTCCTCCATCCTCCTCTTAATTTCGTTAATTACCTCTTCTCTCCTCTTTCTATTTGCTCTCTCAATTCTCTTCTTCTCCCAAGAGAAAGCGTACTTCGGAATTTTTCTGTCCGAATAGTAAATAAGCGGTTTGAGGATTTCAGCCACCTCCTCAGAGTTAAAACCCGACTTGAATAGAACTTCTGATAGACTGAATATCAGTCGGTCTTTCACGCCAAAATCGAGAAAGAGCCTCTCAGCGTTGTTTATTCTTTCGACGTCTCCTTCAAACCTTCTGACCTCTTTGATTAATTCTTCCTCAACGATTTCGCTTCTAATTGCCGACACAGTTTTGAGGACGAGCAGAGAAACGACTATCCAGTCAGCGAAATCTCTCATCGGAGGAAGCGGAATTAAATCCCTCAGAGATGAGTAAATGACGATAGCAAATGAGAGAAGAAGTACCGTTCCCCTCAAATTCCTGAGGAATTCAAGTTTTCCGCTCAATTCTGGAAGGAGAACGGTGACGAAGATCACAGCTGTCAAAGCTACAATTAGCAAAAAGAAGTAATTCCCGAAGGGTAACTTATCTTTGAGGAAAAATCCGGAGAGAAGGAGAAGGATAACCGAAGTCGCTATCGAAAAGCTCTGGTACTTTCCGAAATCGACTCTGAGAAGGGCGAGAGAAAAGAGCAGAAGTATTATTTCATTGGGCAGGGGGAAGTTTAGCTGCTTTGCGATCGGAACGAGAAGATAGTAAACTGCCGGGGGCATAAAGAGATGGCGAAAACTTCTTTTTATAGCGAAATACAGGACCGAAAATACCATCGCAATGAGCAGTTCGTTCCATTTCAGGTAGTAGTACGCTAAAGCGTATATCGCTGCCACTATCAGAGCTCTTATCAACTTATGACACCCCTTACGTTCCTCCAAACTCTAACGAAATCCTCTCTTCTGTATCCTTTTCTTTTCCCGTATCTGTAGTCTTCGAATATCTTTATGAATTCTTCGTCCTTCAAACCGAGAAGACTTGCGATCTCTCTTGCGGTCATCCACTCTGTTTTGTGTCCTTGGCTTTTAAGAGAGCTTTCCAGCTTTTCGAGCAACTTCACGACAGCTTCTCCGTAGTCATCGACAATTTCAACTTCGTAGCTCTTTTTAAAGGTCACGAATGCTCTCCTCTTCAAAGCAACCACTTCGTATTTTCCTCTCCTCTCAAAAATTAGGGGTGAATCAACAACTCTTCCGTTCATCCATGCGTTACAGTTTACAGTAACGAAAGAGACCTCCTCGTTAACCTTCCAAATGTTTGGCAAGTCTCTTTCCTCTTTAAGGAACTCGATTCCGAAATTCGGTTTTTTGAACAAAATTAGGAGGCTCAGAAAGGGGAGTAGAAGGAGATACCAAGGAGGTGATCTTTTTATTTTGAACTCAGCCGGGTAGTGAAATTCGTCTCCCTGAAAAATAACGTGGTACTCCCAGGAGAAGTTTACGTTAGCGTAGCCGTTTTCAACTCTAACTTTTTTTCCGTTCACGATAATCTCTCCGTTGTAACCTGAAAAGCTGTCGAAAACTTTAAGCTTGTCGTTTTCAAGCTCTACGTAAATTCTGTCCATAACTTTAACCTTTATCCTCGTTTTAAACTCCCCGATGGATACGTTGAGCTCGTGGTATCCGGCTTTTTCGAAGGCTACTGGAACGAAAACCCTACCGTTTTCGACGAAAAGCTCCTTCCCGTCGATGAAGATTTCTCCAGTATAGTCTGCTCCACCAACTTTAACGCTGAGGTTGAAACCCCTACCAACTTCTGCCACCTCGCTTTCGATAACAAAGTCTCCGGAGTAAACTTTGATTTTAGCCTCAGCCGGTTTGATAAATTCTTCACCGGGGTAGTAGAATCTTATTTCGTGCTCTCCTTCGGTTAGATTGAGCGGAACTTCGAAAGTGCCGTTTTTCGCTGTAACTTCTTTCACAAGCATTCCGTCAACGTAAACGAGTATCGTTGCATTTTCAACGCTAATTCTTCCCTCGAAAACGTAATTTTTCGGGACGAATCTCGGTGAGGAGACAGAGATTTCCGGAACCTCGTAGATTTTAACGACCGGATCGCTCCATGATTCCTCGAAGGCAAAAGTTCCGGTGAAGTGGGCTAAGACGTTGTATTCTCCCCTAATTCCCGGTACTTTCAGCTTCCCCTCAAATTTTCCGTCCGTCACTTTCAGCAATCCGAGTAAAATTTCGGGTTTCTTCTCCTTTCCTATGTAAACTTCGACAAAGCCGTCAACGGCTCTTTCCGAAATAACAACTCCTTTAATTTTCAGCTCCCCTCCGCTCACAACCTCTTCGCTCACCTCAACTATTTCCGTTTCCGTGGGGAGCTTTCCTCTTGACGCTGGCGTTGGGTCGAACTCTATCCACTTTCCGTCAACAAAAGCCTCAGCCCACATGTGAGCTTGATCCGAAAAGACCGTCTGGTTTCTTGGAGTTCCCTCGACCGAGAATCCGAAAACGGCTCTTGCCGGGATACCTATGCTTTCAGCCATTACTATGAAAGCTGAAGCGAAGTGCTTGCAGACACCTTTTTTCTCAACGAAGAGAAATCTGTAGACCGGATCTTCTTTTCCATTCGAGTAAAGGTGGGAGTATTCGTAATTTCTTTCGAGAAATTTCTCTATTCTTTTCAACTTCTCGTAATCGCTCTTCGCCTCTCTGGTTATCCTTTCAGCGAGATTTTTTATTTTTTCGAACTCGTAATCGTCCATGATTATCTTTGTTCTCTCCGCTCTCTCCTCTTTCTCTCCGATGAAACCGTAGTAACTTTCTCTAACCTTCCCTCTGTAAACACTTCCGGAGGAATTGTACTCGGCTTGAAGGGTCACGTAGAGAGTGTCTTTCGTTACCGGAACGAAGTCGAGGGGAGCTATGGGAGTTACTTTGAACGTTTTTCCACCCAACGTCCTTTTCATAGCATCTCCGTACTTTCTGTCGTTTATCCAAACTCCGTTTTCGTAAGTCGTGCTAACACCGGTCCTCAAAAGGTAATGTTCGGAATCAAGTCCTTCCACGTAGAAAAGCGGCTTTCTTGCTTGATTGGAGAAGGAATTTAGATCGGCTAATTTTTCAAAACTTTCCGAACTTTCAGCTCCGCCCGTTATATTTTCGATTAGCTTGAAGCCCCTCAAACCACCCATCTGGGTGTTGCTGAAGTCAAGGGAGGAGATGAATATGAAAAGAAGCAGAACGCTCAGGAGTAAAATAGCCTCTCTCATCTTCTCACCACCGAGTAAGTCAGGATTAAGATGACTCCGGCTATTCCGATGTAGAAAGCTTCGGGATAAGTTGGAATGAGTTTGTAGAATAAAACCGGAAGCAGTGATAAGAAGAGAGAAAGCAACGAAGCCTGCAAGTCCGGAAAGTTTTCATAAGCCTTTTTTTTCCTTGAAGCGGACTCGTAAACTTCTGAAGAAACGTAGAAAGCTGAGATCAGCATTAGGTAGAGGGGATTGACGCTTCTTGAAGCTACAATTTTTTCCAAGATCTTCACACTTTCACTTCCGGTTAAAAAGTATGCGAGATCGAGGGAGGAGTGGAAAAGTTCCGAGTTTGGGAGGTAGTGGAATATCGTGAGAGCTGAAAGGAGGGCGAACAGTCCGAAAGGGTATGGGTTTCTTTTGGTTGAAAAAAGTAGCAGGGGAATTAAGAGTAGGAGGAGAAAGTAGTCGGGATTGGCTATCATGGAAAACTCCGATTGGGTTAGGGAGAGATAGGTGACGATAACCGACATTTCAGCAAGCACAAGGTTTATCATGCTACCACCTTTGCAAGTTTCTCAACTCTCTCCTCAACATCCACTTCAAGCCTGTGCTCTATCCCTCTAAGAGCTCTCCTCCTTGCGAGCATTAAAGTCAACTCTCCTAAACTTTCTCCGTCTCTTTTTATCGAAATCACAACAACTTTGAACTTCGAAACTTTTCGGACGAACTTTTTCAAATTCGCTTTTTCGGCTCTCGTAATTACGTATATCAAAGGCTCGTAGATGTAAAGCATCTTCTTCATTTTTTCGTAAGCTTCATCCAAGCTCTCATTCCCTTCCGCCTCTAAGCTCGTTATGTAATCGAATATTTTCTTCACTTGCCTCTTTCCAAAGTCTGGATAGATGAAATTGCTTTTTCCAAGGGCGTAAAGTCCAACCTTGTTTCCCCTCGTTGCATAGTAACTTACGAGGAAGGAACAAACTTCCAGAGCTTTGTCGAAAAACCCCTCCATGTAATCGTTTGCGTCGAGTATTATCCACACAGCCTTTTTACCCTCCTTTTCGAACTCGTTAACCATGAGCTTTCCAAATCTTGCTGAGGCTTTCCAGTTTATGAATTTTAGGGGGTCAGAGAAGTTGTACTCCCTTATTTCTTTAAAATCTGTCCCCGGAACCCCTATCTTCGCTCTGTCGATGTCCACCATTACGCTCTTAGCTTTAGCCCTAAGTTCTTTCAACCTCCTACCGAAAATCCTGCTCTTCGCTTCGATCTCAAGATTAAGATCGACTTCGTAGGCTTTTTCTGAAGAGAGGGAAAGGCTTTCAACCACGACTTTCAGCTTCGACAGATTGTGTTTTCCTATTTTCCTGACCCTCCCTTTATACCTGATACTACCTTTCCCGAATCCAAAAATGAAGGCTGTGGAATAGTTTTTACCCTCAATTATTTCGATTCCCTCTCCAACCTCATGGTAGATTTTCGCAACTCCAACTCCGTAAAATTTGAGGGGAATTGATAAGCTAAACACTTCTCCAACGAATTCTGGTTTTTCGAACTCCGTCCTTTCTACTTTTATCTTCGCAACTGGCGGAACTAAAAGAGGGATGAGGGGAACTACGGCTGCTAAAACGAATTCGGGAATTACTAAAACTACCCCAACTAAAAGCAAGAATACAGCAGCACCAACAGCTTTTGAAGCGGAGTACTTCACAGCTTATTTAGCTAAAATAAAACATTTAACGCTTTCGGTTGAATTCGTAGTTATCATGTAGTTTAAAAATTTACCTCTTGGATGTCTTTGCTGCAAAGTGCGGAGACGCAATTCTTTAAATTTTGTCAATCATTTCTATTTGCACTTTGTAATTTCACAAATGGAATTTGAAGCGAAAAAATTCAGGAAAATTAGACTACAGTTAAGTTTCGTAAACTTTATAACTGCAAGCTCATATAAATGTTCATTGATACGAGTTTGGAGGGATAAATGTGGGGGTAACAAGAAGAGAATTTCTGAGGGGAATTAGCGCATTATCTGCCCTTGCTGTTTTCAGCGACATATCGAAGATCGCAAGAGCTGCCGAAAATTCAAAGCCATTCAACGAAGGAGAAGTGAAGTACTTCAAATCTACATGCAAAATGTGCGTCAACTTCTGCGGAATTAAAGTGAAAGTGCAGAACGGAGTTATTAGAGCGATATATCCGGATGAGAAGCGAGCACCTTACTTCAACTGGGGCAACTGTCCGAAAGGAATTTCCGGGATTTGGAACACCTACAACCCTTACAGGCTTAAGAAACCGTTAAAAAGAACGAATCCAAAGAAAGGACCCAACGAAGATCCGGGATGGGTGGAAATAAGCTGGGAGGAAGCGTTTAATATCGTTGCGGAGAAGTTGAAACAGATTAGACAGAGTGATCCGAGAAAGCTCGTCTGGCATCACGGACATGGAAAATATCTGCTTGACGACGAGTGGATGAAAGCTTTCACAGCTGCCTTTGGCACGCCGAACATGGTTCATAGAACCACAACCTGCGAAGCTGCGAAGCATGTTGCCGATGAAATTACCTGGGGAGGACATGAACCTCTTCCGGATTTGGAGTACTGCAGATATTTGATAAACATGGGCGGAAATTATTTTGAAGCGGATCAATGGGCGAGATGGCTTGACCATGCGACTATCGAGGCGAAAGAGAGGGGAATGAAGCTCGTCGTCGTTGAGCCGAGGTTAAGCAATTTGGCAGCCAAGGCAGATGAGTGGGTGCCGATAAAACCTGGAAAAGACGTTCTATTTCTGCTTGCAATGGCTAACGTCCTCATAAGCGAGGGATATATCGACAGAGAATTTCTGATAAACTACACCAACGCTCCGTTCCTTGTTGGAGAGGATGGAAAGTTTTTGAGGGATGAGAACGGCAATCCGCTTGTATGGGACACGGTAACCAATTCAGCGAAGCCGTTTGTCGAAGGAGTGAAGCCAGCCCTTGAAGGAAGCTACGTCATAGACGGAAAGACGTATAGGACGGCATTTCAGGTTCTTGCAGACTACGTTAGGGACATCACTCCGGAAAGCGTTGCTGAAGAGTGTGGAATTCCGGCTGAGCAGATAAGGAGGATAGCTAAGGAATTCGGAGAGAACGCAAGGATCGGCTCGACTATTGTGATCGATGGAAAAGAGTTGAGATACAGACCTGTGTGCATTTACACTTTCAGGGGACTGGCAGCAAAAGAGCACGGAGCTCAGAACTGGAGAGCTGGACTGATCGTAATGATGCTCGTTGGTGCGATAGATGCTGTTGGCGGATTTTTGCTTCACAAACCGGGAAAAACATCCTACATGGAGCCTTCCAAGGCGGAGTATCCGCCGAGCAGAATCGATCTCAAGAAGAGCGTTTTCCTTCCGCATGCCACTCACGATGTCGCTCAGCAAGCTATGTTCAGCATGCTTGAGCCGGAGAAGTACGGTATCGATTACGAACCAGAGATGCAGATGTTTTTCGCAACAAACAGACCGTTCTCGACCTCAAATGCTGAGAAACAGTTCGAAGCTTTGGCAAAGACGTTTAACGTGGTAATCGACATAACGATGACCGAAACGGCGTGGTATGCTGATATCGTTTTTCCAGACAGAACTTATCTCGAAGCTTACGGATACTACGGAGGAAGATGGACTCCTCATGCGAGGCATTACACCCTTCACTATCCAATAGTCAACGTGTTCAACATCCCCTACCAGAACCTCGAAATAATGTTTGAACTTGCGAAAAGAGCGGGATTTTACGATGAATTCCTGGAAAAGATAAACGAGAAGTTCAAGTTCAAGAATCCTAAGTTCGAAAAAGGGAAAGATTACGATGCAAGAGCAGCCTTCGACATTCTCTGGAGAAACAAAACCGGACATCCAATAGAACAGGGAATTAGAGATGGCTTTTACGGAAAGTTCGTTGATGTTGAGGAGCGCTACCTCAAGGGAGCAGAGGCCAAATTCAAAGGTCCTGGAAAGCCGAAGATGCACCTATACTGCGAGGAGCTTATCCACTCCGCTGAAAAGGTCATCGATCTTATGAAGAAGCACGAGAACATAAAGAGGGTATTCGAAGAGTGGTACGAGACTGATAACGCTGAAGAAGAAGTGAAGCTAAGGCTTTCTCCAATCCCGAGAAAGGAGCACGCCTATCCCACTCCTCACAAAAAAGCTAAGGACTATCCGCTGTATCTGATAACGTTCAAGAGAATGTACAGAAACCAGAGCGGATACTGCAACATAAACCCGATTCTGAATCAGGTTGCTCATGATTCGGATTACAACGACGTGTGGATACATCCGGATACCGCAAGAAAGCTCAAAATCGATGATGGAGACAAGGTTGTCGTTGAGTCGAGGGTTGGCAAGCTTGTGGCGATAGCGAGACTCACTGAAGGCATCAGACCAGACACCGTTGCGATATCATACCACTACGGTCACTGGAGTCCCGGATATCCAGAGTGGGCGAGAAAGGGCAGCTGGGTTAACAAGATACTCGAATACCATCCAGACATGGTTTCTGGAATGAACAGCTTCAACGATACGAAGGTTAGGATTTACAAGGCGTGAGGTGATGAAAAATGAAGCTCGTTAGAGTTATCGACACGACAAGATGTATCGGCTGCAGAGCCTGCGTCGCTGCTTGCATGAATGAAAACTTCTACGTTCCCGGAAATCCATGGAACTTCGTTGTCGAGTATGAAGTGGGCAAGTTCCCCAACGTAAGGAGGATATTCGTTCCCATGAACTGCATGCACTGCGAAGACCCGCCATGTAAGAGGGCTTGCGATTCGATTGGCGTAGGAGCTATAACGAAAAACGAGTACGGTGTCGTTTTAATCGACTACGAGAAGTGCATCGGATGCAAATACTGCATAGCTGTCTGCCCTTACGGAGCTCCGCAGTATATAGAAGAGGTAGAAAATCTGTTTCCGGGTAGAGGCAAAACGCCTTACGAGAACATCCCTTACGAAAACAGACACTGGACGCACAGAAAGAAGCCGAACACCGTTGAAAAGTGCACGTTCTGCTGGCATCGTATAGAAAAAGCCATAGAAGAAGGAAAAACTCACCTGATTGGTAAAGATCCGGAATATACTCCGGCATGTGACGTTGTCTGTCCGGTGAGAGCAAGACACTTCGGGGATCTGCACGATCCGAACAGCGAAGTTTCGAAAATAATTGCAAAGAAGAAAGCGACGCAACTCAAGAAGGAGTTTGGAACGCGTCCGCAAGTTTACTATGTTTTGGAGGGGGGTGACTACTAATGAGGATGAAACTGCTTGCTTTAATGCTCCTTGCTATTGCGCTGATAATTGCAGGATGTGCAAAGCCTGAAGAAAAACCTCAGTCAACTCCAAAGCCAGAAGTGACGCCGACTGTTCAGCCTGTAACAGAATATGCAAGCCTGAAAGATTTAGCAGAAAAAATAAGAAATGGAGAGATCGATGTCGGTAACGACTACAGCATGACCCTGAATGGAAGATTTCATAAGATTCATGTGAATGTGCTTGGAATGAGCTGCACGACTTGCCACATCTCATACTACGCTAAAGACTACCTCTACGAGAGGAAATACAAAGTTCCTGTCAGAGGTGCGCCGGGAGTCGTTGACAGAGGTGTTTGTCTTGGATGCCACAAGGAGGGGGGAATAGCAACTCCGTGGTACGGAACAGCTTCTGAATAACTTATTTTTTATTTTGGAGTAGAGATTTATGGATACTGACTTCTTTCGAAACCTCGCCGAGATGAGAAGCAGAGTTTACTGGTTGCTCAGTACGTTTTACTTAAAAAAGCCCGACAGAGAGTTTCTAAGAGAGTTGAAACAAAAACTTCCGGAAAACGTCGGAGACGAGTTTACTGAGGCGATTGAATTAATTAAAAAAAGCCTCGATGACAATCTTGATGAACTGGCAGAGAGGTTAGCTATCGAATTCACAAGACTTTTCAGAGGAATTAAGAAGGGTTACAGCCCTCCTCCACCTTACGAATCCGTATACAGAGGGGAAAACAGAGTGATGGGTGAAGCGACTTTAGCGGTAATGAAATTCTACAACGAAGCGGGGTTCGGAATAATAGAAGAGGAAGAAGGACCACAAGACTACATAGGTGTAG
>WAQS01000292.1 GCA_015520115.1 Ferroglobus sp. | reverse complement strand
TTTTCCAATCCTGATATTCTCTCTGAACGTGCCGGAACTTCACGTAGCTCTCGCATTTAGCTATGCTTTTCTGCTTTCAGCAGCCAACATTCTCTCTTCATTTCTATTCGCTGAGATAAGCGAAGCGAGGGATAGGTTAGCTTTTCTCTCCACAACCGTGGCTACTCTTTCCCAACTTCTTGGAATGAGTGTGGCATACTCTGCCGACAAAGTAGAGGAGATTTTCATCTTTTCTTCTCTCCTCCTAATTGCAGCCCTCTTGCTAACTTTCTTTACTATCCCCGAAACTGCTATAGACCCAGAGAGGGCGAGGATATATTCCAGAGCAGTATACACGACGACAATTCAGGGTTATTCCTTCTCGATTTACGTTACAAAAGAGGTCAGCCTGCTTGCGCTCAGACTCATCGCTCTGGTCTTCATAATCGCTGTGTTAACGTTTTTATACAGATTTGCTTATTATTTAGCTGGATGAACGTCGAGGAATCGGTATTGCTGGCTTTAAAGGACGTGGAAGCTTTATTACCGAAGCTCATACTTTCGGTATTCGTCCTAATTCTATTCTTCTTCGTTGGCTTGATCCTCAACAAAATCTTCTCGAAAGTTTTGGAAATCGTAAAGATCGACGAGATGTTTAAGCCTTTTGAAAAATACTCTGGTTTGAGCTTTTCAACGTTCATTCTCGCGATAACTAACGTGGTAATAGCTTTAGCAGCTTTGTACACTCTTGCGAGCACTATATTTCCGGGCTCAATCGAATTCGTCAACTCAATTCTTGAGTATCTCGCGAGGATTATCAGCGTTCTCTTTCTGATTTCCGTTGTTTTCGTAGCCGTGAGCAAGATTACAGAAAAAATAGCCGTTGAACAGAAAATGAAGAGCTTCATGACGCTCATAAGCTTGTACATAATCCTCGTATTGCTAATCGATGTGACGAATCTTTCTCAGGAAGTTAAATCAGCTCTTTCATGGGGATTGAGCATAGGTATGGGGATTTCTATAGGTGTTTTCTCTTTCTGGTACTTTTTCCACGACGTATTTGGAAAAAACTGAGCTAATAATCATTTAAACTTTGTCGAAATATTTTTATACTATGTCAAGTTTTCTTGACAAAAGGTGAGGGGGATGCACATCGCAGAGGGTTTTCTGCCCTTAACTTGGGCTTTGGTGTGGTACGCTATAGCTCTTCCAATAATCGTTTACGGAGCATACAAAGTGAAAAAGCTGCTTGAAGAGAAGCCAGAGATGAAGTCTTTGATAGCGGTAGCTGGAGGTTTTGTCTTTGTCCTATCGGCATTAAAAATTCCATCAGTGACGGGCAGCTGTTCCCATCCAACCGGAACCGGGATTGCTGTAGTTCTTTTCGGTCCGGCGATAACCGCATTTCTCTCGGCTATAGTTCTCCTCTACCAAGCTTTACTTTTAGCTCACGGCGGACTGACAACTCTCGGAGCGAACGTGACTTCGATGGGGATAGTTGGACCTCTCTTCGGATGGCTTGCCTACAAAGCCGTCAAAGGCAAGGTCGATCTGAAAGTCGCAACTTTCGTAGCTGCCGCAATTGCGGACTGGGTAACTTACGTGGTAACCTCCTTCCAGCTTGCATTGGCTTTTCCGGCTGGAACTGGAGTTGAAGGAGTTATTTCTTCAGCAACGAAATTCATGGCGATATTTGCGATAACGCAAGTGCCGTTGGCGATAATTGAGGGAGTTGTAGCAGCTTTGCTGATAGGCTACTTAGCCTCCGTCAAACTTGTTGTTAGGGAGGTGACCACATGAGATCTCTCTTGCTTTTAGCTTTTCTTTTACTGCTTTTAGCTAAGGTATCCGCTGAAGACTGGACGGGAGCTGATGAGAAAGCGGAAGAACTTATCAAGGAAATTCACCCGAACTATGAGCCTTGGTTCTCTCCGATCTGGGAGCCGCCAAGCGGAGAAATTGAAACGTTCCTATTCAGCTTGCAGGCAGCGATAGGTGCTTCAATAATCGGATACATTCTCGGCTACTACAGGGGTAAAAATGCACAGAACTCTTGAAGAAGTTCAGATGAATTCGAAAAAGATTTTTAGAGGAAATTTGAAAGTTTACTTTCCCCTCTTTACACTTTTGATGGTTTTACTTCTAAATGATACGTCGGTTTACGTTGCGGCTTTCGCAATATTCTCTGCGCTAAGCGTTTATTCGGCTGGAAGAGAGTACTTCAGACTTTTGAGAGTTCCCCTCTACTTTATAGTTCCGAGTTCTCTCATAATCGCTTTCTTCATTCCGGGAAAAAAGGTGGATCTGCCCTTGCCGATAAATCCGAGTGAAGAGGGTTTGAAATTAGCTTTGGAGGTTCTGCTCAGGTCTTTTTCAGCGATCTCCATCTTCTTCTTTTTAATTTTAACGACTACGATCACCGAGATTTTTTCAGCTTTTAAAAAGCTCAAGCTTCCCGACTTCATCGTCGAAATTTCCTTGCTTATTTACAGGAACATTCAGGTGCTTTACGATGAGCTTGAAAGGCTTGAAAGGGCGGCAAACTCAAGACTCGGTTTTAACGGCTTCAGAAATTTTGTTAGAACATCTTCTCTCCTTGCTTACTCGCTCTTCATCAAATCCCTTGAGAGAGCAGAAAAAGTTGAGATGGCGATGGAATCGAGATGTTATTCTGGTAAGATGCCAACCTACAGCGAGAAGAGTTCCGGTTTCCTTTTAGCTTTTTTGATCGCAGCAACACTTTTCCTCATCCACTTGACGGGGTGAAAAGGGTGATCGAAGCGGTAAACGTATGGTTCTCTTATGGAGATAGGGATGTTTTAAAGGGTGTGAATTTCAGAGCTAAGAAGGGAGAAGTGACGGTTTTAATGGGCAGAAACGGAGCTGGGAAAACGACTCTCCTCCTTCACCTAAACGGACTTTTAAAGCCAAAGAAGGGGGAGTTAATAGTCGATGGTAAGAGAATTCGCTACACGAAATCCGACTTGAAATGGCTTAGAAGGAAGGTAGCTTTCGTTTTTCAGAATCCGGATGATCAGATTATAGCTCCGAGCGTTTATCAGGAGGTAGCTTTTGGTCCGGTAAACCTTGGCATGGAGAACGTTGAGGAGGTGGTGAAAAATTCGCTGAAAGCAGTGGGGTTGGAAGGCTACGAAAATAGGCTGTGCAGCACTTTAAGCGGAGGGGAAAAGAAAAGACTGGCGATAGCTTCGGCTTTAGCGACGAATCCGGACTACATTGTCATGGACGAACCGACAGCTGGTGTCGATGCTAAGGGTTTTAACTCTGCCGTGGAAATTACTGAAAAGCTTAAAGAGGAGAAGGGAATTATCGTCTCAACCCACGACCTCGATTTTGCGAGGGCTGTTGGGGACAAGTTCGTTTTCATAGACGGAGGAAAGATCGTTTACGAGGGAGACAGTATAGACTACGAATTGGCAAGAAAATGCGGAATAAGGACGTTTTTCTCCGGAGAGCTCGTTGTAATTTCTCACGACGGCGACATTCCCGAAGGAGATTTCGATTTTATCGCTGCGATGGGAGTTAAGGCTAAGAAGAGAGCTGAAAGGGAGGGAATTAATTTAGATATTGCCTCAGCTTCCCTCGAAAGGTCGATACTCAGAGCTCTTGAGGGGCATAGAGTTCTGCTGATATGCTCTGCAGAAATGGTTGAGGTTGTAAAAAGGGAGGTTTCGAAGTTTCCGGTGAATGTGAAGTTCTCACTCGAATCTTATGGAGAAAAAGCAGTTGAAGTTAGAAGCAGCTCTAAAAACCTTTTCTAAGTGGAAGTAAAAATTACGAACTTCAGGTTCTTCTGGCGAATCTTCTCACTAAAAAGCCAACAACGAAGTAGAGGGGGACAACCACAACCGAATAAAACACCAAAGCCAACCATCCGAGTATGGCGTTCGAAGAATAGAGGATCGTGTGCAGGAGCATTAACGATGCTGAAATAACGTAGAATACAACCAAACCAACGAATCTGTGAAATATTCTCCCATCAAATCCGGAAAGAATTGAAGCTGTTATCACCCCCGCAAAAAACACAGCTGGGCTGTCGGCAATTACGCTTATAAGTCCGCTTATGATGCCGCCCAAAATACCTCCGGCTACGGAGAATTTCACGTTTCTCCCCTCCGCGCTTATAAAATATAAGCATAGCGCCTCTATATATTATTTTCGAAAAGCTTATTCGGGGGAATAACATACGTCTCTACCGGATTTCTGAAGGTTCAATTGAGGGGAATTTTTACCTGATCGTCCAAAAACAACTGGTGCTGCATTTGTGGCTGCTGAGATTTAAAAACTTCTGCACAAAATTTAACTATACTTCAGCTAAATCCTTAGCGATGGAGACCGAAATCTGGGTGGAAAAATATCGTCCGAAAACGCTGGATGAGGTTGTTGGGCAAGATGAGATAATTCAGAGGCTGAAAAGTTACGTTAAACAGAAGAACATCCCCCATTTGCTTTTCGCAGGTCCTCCCGGAACTGGGAAAACCGCCACGGCTATAGCTTTAGCGAGGGATCTGTTCGGTGAGGTCTGGAGGGAGAACTTCATTGAGATGAACGCGAGCGATGAGAGGGGAATAGATGTCGTCAGGCACAAGATAAAGGAGTTCGCGAGGACAGCTCCGATAGGTGGTGCCCCTTTCAAAATAATCTTCCTCGATGAGGCTGACGCTTTAACAGCCGATGCTCAGGCAGCTTTGAGAAGAACGATGGAAATGTACTCCAAAATCTGCAGATTCATACTCAGCTGCAACTACGTTTCGAGGATAATAGAACCAATTCAGAGCAGGTGTGCTGTTTTCAAATTCAAGCCAGTACCGAAAGATGCGATGAAGAAGAGATTGAGGGAAATCGCCGAAAGTGAGGGACTTGAGATCGATGACGAAGCTCTTGAAGTTTTGATCTACATCTCCGGAGGTGATTTCAGAAAGGCTATAAACGCTTTGCAGGGTGCTGCTGCATTAGATAAGAAGATAACTCCGGAGGTTTTGTATCAGATAACAGCCACAGCACGACCGGAAGAGCTAAGAAAGATTATAGACGCCGCACTCAAAGGAAACTACCTACAAGCTAAGGATATGCTCGAAAACCTCATGGCGGAGTACGGAATGAGCGGAGAAGATGTAGTTTCGCAGCTGTTTAGGGAGATCATGTATTCGAACCTTGATGAAAAGCTCAAAGTTGTGCTTATAGACAAGCTTGGAGAAATTGATTACAGATTAACGGAGGGGGCAAGCGAGTTAATACAGCTCAACGCATATCTCGCTTTCCTCTCGACCATACAAAAGAGAAGGGGAGAGTAGTTACTCTTCTTCGGGGATTTCAATTTCCCCGCTGTCGATCATTTTTTGAATTTCCTTCGGATGCTTCCCTTCCACCGTCACTCCCATAGAGACAGCTGTGCCGAGAACTTCTTTGACAGCAGCTTTAAGCGAGTAAGCAAGCATCTGCCTCTTTTTTATCTTCGCTATCTTTATCACTTGATCGAGCTTTAGATCTCCAACGATCTCTCTTTTGGTTGCTGAAGAACCCTTCTCTATGCCCAGCTCCTTTTTTATCAGAGCGCTTACGGGAGGAACGCCAACTTCTATCTCGAAGCTCCTATCCTCGTGGACTATTATCTTCACAGGCACTGGCAACCCGTCGAATTCCTTTGTTGCTTCGTTTATCTTGTCAACCACTTGCTTTACGTTAAGTCCAAGAGGACCAATTGCTGGACCTAAGGGTGGACCGGGAGTTGCTTTTCCGCCCGGAACCAAAACCTCGACAGTCTGAACAGCCATATCACTCCACCTCCTCTTTCTTGTCAACAACTCTTACATGATCAGCCTTAACCGTGATCGGGATCGAAACGACCGCTTCAATAAGTTCGACCGTTATTTCATTCCTCGCCTCGTCGACTCTCTTAACAACAGCCAGCTCACCCTTGAAAGGACCGGAAATGATTTCAACAGTATATCCTTCTTTTATCTGCTCGGCAGCCTTTCTTGGGGTTAGGAAGTGTTCGATCTCGTTGAATGAAACCTCACCTCTTACAAGCCCTTTCACGTGGGGGACTCCTCTAATCGACTTTACGAGGTCTTCCGTGCTTTCTGCTTCGACGATAACATAGCCTTTGAGCTCTTTCGGAGCGAGAATGGAGTAAACGTTAGCTTTGTTTTTCTTAGCTACCATCGACATCATATTAGCCACGAGCCTTTCCTGATTTGCCGTGGTTTTCACAACAAAAAATCTGCTCATCTCAACGCCCCCGGAAGGACATCCATGAGAAGGTAGATCACGAATCCTATAAAGCCCACGATGAACATTACAGCCACAGCTACCTTCGTGGTCGTCCAGAACTCCTCTTTATCCGGCTTCCTTGTCATTTTGAGGATGTTTATGTACTCTCTGATAGTGTTGCTTAGCATAGAAAATTGAAGGGGTTGAATTGTTTTTAAGCTTTACTTCACGAAATCGATTCCAAACCTCTTTACCGGTGGAGCGCCCTTTCTTCCGAGAATCTGAGGCGATTTAACTCCGGTTACTATTATCAGAGTCCTTATAGTTCCCTCAAGTTCCGGATCTACCATAGCCCCCCAGATGATCCTTGCATCCGGATCCACTTTGGTGTAGATTTCCTCAACTATTTTCTCCGCCTCCTCTATGGTCATATCCGGACCGCCGGTGACGTTAACTAAAGCGGCTTTCGCTCCGGTTATGTCCACATCAAGAAGCGGGCTCTTTAAAGCCTTTCTAACGCTCTCCAGAGCCTTGTCCTCTCCGCTTGCCTCTCCAAGTCCAATCATCGCCACTCCGCCCTTCTCCATCACAGTTCTCACATCGGCGAAGTCTAAATTGACGAGAGCGGGCTTGGTAATAAGTTCCGTTATTCCCTTCACAGCCCTCATTAAAATTTCGTCGGCGACTTTGAAAGCCAGATTTATCGGATAATTCGGAACGACATCAAGCAATCTGTCGTTTGGGATGACAATTACTGTGTCGCTGTGCTCCCTCAACCTCTCCAATCCCGCTTCCGCATTGGACATTCTCACTGCTCCTTCCACCGTGAAGGGCAAGGTAACCACGGATATTGTTAAAGCCCCAGCCTCTTGAGCAGC
>WAQS01000291.1 GCA_015520115.1 Ferroglobus sp. | reverse complement strand
CCTTCAGCCTCACTTCTTTCCCTTTAAACCTCTCGAAGTCGTCTCTTGTTAGATACACTCTTTTCTCCCCTCTCAGAACCCTCTTCTCTTTCTTGTTTGGATGGAGCGGAGCTTCCACTTCCCTCTCTTCCAAACCTTTTATCTCTACCTCCACGGGATCCCAAACGAAGAAGTATCTGTTGGCTTTTTTGTCGACTATTTTTCTGTTTTCAGCGTAGAGGTTTTTCATACTCACGCTCACGTCATTTTCGCCAACTCCGAGGGAGAGGAAGAAGTTCCTTATGGCTTCGGGCTCGAAGCCCCTTCTCCTCAAAGCCTTTAAAGTCGGTAATCTCGGATCGTCCCAACCGGTAAATCTTCCCTCTTCTATCGCCTTTTTTATGCTGCTCGTAGATAACTTTCCGAATTCGTGGATGCTTACTCTTCCCCAAAGCTTCACTACCGGATATTCCCAGCCGAAGTACTTGTAGATGTACCTCTGCCTTTTCTCCGAGTCTGCAAGATCTTTTCCTCTGAGTATGTGCGTAACTCCAAGCAGATGGTCTTCTATAGCTGATTCGAAATCGAGGGTTGGATAAACGAAGTAAGCGTCGCCAACAAGGGGGTGGTCCTCGTAAATTATCCTGAAAGCAACCCAGTCTCTAACAGCCGGATCCTTATGCTTCATGTCTGTCTTAATCCTCAAAACCGCTTCTCCTTCCTTGTATTCTCCTTCGAGCATTTTTCTCCAGAATTCAAGGTTGTCTTCCACGGCACTATTTCTGTGAGGGCACTCTTCTCCCGCATCTTTGTACTTCTTAAACTCCTCCCTCTCGCAGAAGCAAACGTAGGCTTTGCCCATTTCTATGAGCTTTTCAGCGTGTTCGTAGTAAATGGGTATCCTCCTTGATGCGTAAACGACCTCATCTGGCTTGGCTCCGAGCCACTCGCAGTCCTCTAAATACCAATCGTAGGCTTCGATCATCGGTCTTTTGGTTCTCGGATCTGTGTCGTCGAAACGGAGTATGAACTTACCCTTGTACATCTTGGTGTATTCGTGATTTATGATGATCCCCCTTGCAGACCCCAAAGTCGGTGGACCGTTTGGATTTGGAGCGAAACGCATGACGACTTTATCTTTCACGTTTTCGAGCGGAGGAAGTCTTCTTTCTTCAACTTTTTCCTCTTTTTCTTCAGCGTATTTCTTGAAGAGTTCCTCTTTCTCCTCCTCACTTAGACTTTCAAACCACTCTATCGTTTTTCTTATCTCTTCGAGCAGTTCTTTTGCTTTACTTCTCAATTCTGGATTTTCAGCTATTATTTTCCCAATTACGGCTTTTTCGTTAGCTTTTCCGTATTTAGCGGCGTTCCTAACAACGTGCTTTACAATCAACTCCTTCATCAGTACTCCCTCTTTACGAAGAACTCTGCGAGAGCTTCAAGCAGTCTCCTTCCTTCGTTATCCTTGAGAACCTCCAACTCTTTTTTCGCTTTGTTCAAGTATTCAATGGCTTTATTTTCTGCGTACTCTATAGCTCCGCACTCCATAAGCTTTTTAACATCTCTTTCAATTGCTTCAATCTCAGCCTTCCCCTTTCCGAAACTTTCGAGTTCCACTCCCTCCTCGAAAGCTTTTATGACTATAAGCGTCTTTTTCCCCTCTACAAGGTCGCTTCCCCAATCCTTTCCAATCTTGTCTTTTCCGAGGAGATCGAGAATGTCGTCTTTGATCTGAAAAGCTATTCCGGCGTTAATCCCGAAGTTCCACAGAGCACTTTCATACCTCTTTTCTCCAAAGAGAATGGCTGGAATTGATGAAGACAATGCAATGAGGACGGAGGTCTTCTTTCTGACCATCTCCAAGTATTCCTCTTCGCTCACGAAATCTCTCTCTTCAAATTCTATATCCATCTGCTGACCTTCGCATATTTCAACACAAACTTCTGCGAGTCTCCTCATTCCATCAACTAAGTTCTCGCTTTTAACTTCGCAATAGCTCATGATTTTGAAAGCTTCAGCAAAAAGCGTGTCTCCAGCTAAGATTGCCGTTGGCACTCCGTAGATTGTGTGAACTGTCTTAACTCCCCTTCTGAATTCGTCTTCGTCCATTATGTCATCGTGAATTAGCGTGAAGTTGTGTATAACTTCTATAGCTACCGCAGCAGGAAGAATTTTTCTGTAATCCCTCTCTATGGCTTCGCAGGCTATTAAGGATAAAACCGGTCTTAGTCTCTTTCCTCCAGCGTTAATCAGGTGTCTTGCAGCCTTGTAAAGTTTTTCTGGGTCTTTTATCGGTAAAAATTTCTTAATTTCTTCGTTCACGATTTCTGCTCTTTTCTTTATCTCTTCCATTATCATTCTACCTCCTCCTTGTGAAGTCTTCAACGTTTATCTCTCTGAATTCGAGCCACTCCCTGAACTTTCCGGTGATGAAAAGGGGTACTCTTTTCAGATCCTTCACACTCCTACAGCCCGTGAGGAACATCGCTGTTTTTAAACTTTCCATGAAGTACTTGACCTTCCTCTTGACCTCCTCTTCGTTAATCGTAGCCGGTTTTAAAAACGGCAGGGCGATTCCCGCTACTTCTGCTCCTAACGCAAGGGCTTTTGCAATGTCGATCCCGCTTCTTATTCCTCCAGTGGCTATTGTCGGCAAGATGTCGTGTACTTCAGCAACGCAGGAAGCGGTGGGTATTCCCCAATCCCAGAAGTCTATTGCCACTTCCCTCATAACGTCGTCCTTTATTCTGAAAACCTCTACCGCGCTCCAACTCGTTCCGCCTTTTCCTCCAACGTCTATAGCCGAAACTCCAGCCTCCCTCAACTCGAAGGCTATTTCTCTTGAGATTCCAGCTCCGGTTTCCTTGGCTATCACCGGGACTTTCAAGCTGCACACTTCTTCGAGAACCTCTTTAGCCCCCTCAGCTTTTTTATCTCCCTCCGGCTGAACTGCCTCCTGCAAAAAGTTTAGGTGAACAGCTAACGCATCGGCGTCGATCATCTCCACAGCTTTTTCCGCATATTCCACTCCGCTTTCAAGTAACTGGGATATTCCTACATTGGCTATGACGAAAGCGTTTGGAGCTTTTTCCCTCACGATAGCGTAAGTGTCAACGAGGCTATCATCTTCAATTCCAGCTCTTTGACTTCCGACGCCGATTCCAATTTTAAATTCCTCGGCAGCCACAGCCAGATTTTCGTTAATCCTTTTCGTCTCTGGATGACCTCCAGTCATTCCGGCAATTATTATGGGAGCCTTAAGCCTCTTTCCGAGGAATTCTACCTCAAGGGAAATTTTGTCGTAATCGACTTCCGGCAGAGCTTTATGAATGAGCATGACGTCTTCAAAGCCTGTGTAGGATGATTCAACGTCTTCTTCCAAACAAATTCGTATGTGTTCGAGTTTTCTCCTTTTTGTTTCCATGTTTCCACGCTCTTCTATATTCTGAAAAACTTTTTCGCGTTTTTAAGAAGAACCTTCTCGTTCTTCAACTCTTTCCACAGCTTGTAAACTGCCAAGTAATCGGACTCTGAAAATCCTGTGTCGCTGTTGGCTATGAAATACTCGTCTCCGAAATTGTAGACAATATCAACGGCATCTTCAACACTGAGTTTTCCCGGCTGAACCGTTAAGCCTACATGGTAACCCTTCTTCAACGCTTTTTCAGCGACAGCAGCATTCGCATGATCGATTAGGCAGAGATCTTCCGGGAACTCCAATCTTTCGAGAATTTCGAATATCTTTTCAGCCACCGCTTCTTTATTTCTCCTCGGAGTGTGAATAATGCAAGGAACGTCAAGTTTTTTGGCGAGCTTGAGCTGATCTTTAAAGACCTCCACTTCCTCCTTACTTACCTCTTCTAACCCTATTTCTCCGAAAGCTATGTAGCCTTCCACCTCTTCCATGAACTTGAGAGTTTTATCCCATTCCCTCGGAATACACCTCGGATGAATGCCTATTGCGGCGTAAATGTTCATTCCAGCTTTTTCTCCTCTCTTGCTCTCGTACTCTATAAGCTTCCTGAAGAGATCCATTAACGTCTCTGCAAACAGAGGTCTTATTGGGTAGAAGGCGCAGCTCACCGCATGCTTTATTCCGTGTTCACTCATTTTAGCGAGATCTTCTACGCTTCTACCTTCTGAATGTATGTGGGAATCGAAAAGTTCCATATCACTTCTTCACTTTACCGGATTTTAATTTTTGTCTTCCCCCCTCTTAATTTTAAAAGCATAAACTCCCTTCTTTTTTATCTCCTCAATTTCGAGCGAATCGAGTCTCTTTTCGAGCTCTTCGCTCTTCTCGTCGTACAAAACCGTTAAAGTTGCATTTTTTGGCAAAGCGTGAGCGAGTTTTAAAATAAAGTCGTCTCTACTCTCCTTCGGAATTGCCCTCGCCTCGACTATAGCGTTACCGCTCTTTGAAACGATTTCGAGAAATAGCTTGTTCGCAAGGTTTTCCATCTCTTTAAAACTTCCAAGCTCTTCGTCAACCCTTTCGAACTCTCTTAGTATCTCCTCCTTTTCCTCCTCGTTGAATATGTTATCCAACCCCGGAAATAGTACGAAATTTTCCCTTTCTATGTGATTTGGAATGAAATTTGCCCAGTTTCTGAGGTTCACGATAGCGTCTTCGATCTTACCCTCTTCGAGAGCTTTTGCAGCTTGTTTTACAACGCCTCTCGTCATTTCGTGCTCCTTTTCCATAGCCTCTATCGGAGAGTAGTCCACCTTTTTCTTCTTCGTCCTCTCGAAAACCACCTTTTCCTCCTTTTCGTGGTGGTATCTGTCGGCGAAGTTTCTTATGAAGTTAATAGCTTCTTTCAGTGTTTCTGGATCAATTTCGTGGGTTGTTTTCATTGCAGCAAGTGCTGAAGCCACTTGAAGTATCGGATAGTGCTCGATTGTGAGAATTTTAAACGGATTCTTCGTCATTAAAAAATAGTTTCGTTGATTTTATTAAATTATTTCTCTTTTCAGTCTTGGAAAACCTTTAATTTTATAAAAGTTCATTGTTGCTTATGGCGGAGAGGTTTGGGGAAATATACGACTATTACGTTGACGAGAGCTACGAACCAAACAAGAAGAGAGACGTGATAGCTGTTTTTAAAATAACACCGGCTGAAGGTTACACGATAAAGGAGTGCGCTGGAGGGGTTGCTGCAGAAAGCTCAACGGGGACTTGGACGACCCTTTACCCTTGGTACGAAGAGGAGAGATGGAGGGATTTGTCAGCTAAAGCCTACGAGTTCATCGAGCATAACGGAAGCTGGATAGTCAAAATTGCTTATCCTTACCACGCTTTCGAAGAAAGAAATCTCCCGGCTTTGTTAGCCTCCATCGCTGGAAACGTCTTCGGAATGAGGAGGGTAAAGGCGTTAAGACTCGAAGATTTGTATTTCCCAGAAAAACTGATTAGAGAATTCAAAGGTCCGAGCAAGGGTATTGATGGAGTAAGGAAAATGCTCGAAATTAAGGACAGACCGATTTACGGAGTTGTCCCAAAACCGAAGGTTGGTTATTCAGCCGAAGAATTCGAAAGCTTGGCTTACGATCTTCTTTCAGCTGGAGCGGATTACATAAAAGATGATGAGAATCTTGCCTCCCCTTGGTATAATAGGTTCGAGGAGAGGGCAAGAATCGTTAGTAAAGTGATAGAGAAAGTTGAGAGCGAAACTGGAGAGAAGAAGACGTGGTTTGCCAACATCACAGCCAACGTGAAGGAGATGGAGAAAAGACTTGAGGTACTCGCGGAGTACAATCTAAAGCACGCGATGGTCGATGTCGTTATTTGTGGCTGGTCTGTGCTTGAATACATAAGGGATCTTGCAGAAGATTACAATTTGGCTATCCACGGGCACAGAGCGATGCACGCAGTTTTCACGAGAAACCCCCAGCATGGAATTTCAATGTTTGTGTTGGCTAAGCTCTATCGACTTATCGGAATAGATCAGCTCCACGTCGGAACTGCCGGAGCCGGAAAGCTTGAGGGAGGAAAGTGGGAAGTCATTCAGAATGCGAGAATTCTGAGGGAGATGCACTACATACCCGAGGAAGGAGATTTATACCACCTTGAGCAGAAGTTCTACGGAATTAAGCCGGCTTTTCCAGTTAGCTCTGGCGGATTGCATCCGGGCAATTTGGCACAGGTTTTCGAAGCTCTTGGAACTGACATAGTCATTCAGGTGGGGGGTGGAACTGTCGGGCATCCTGACGGTCCAAAAGCTGGAGCTAAGGCTGTTAGGCAAGCTATAGACGCTATAATCCAAGGAATTCCGCTTGAGGAGTATGCGAAGAAGCATAAAGAGCTTGCGAGAGCGTTGGAGAAGTGGGGTAAAGTTACCCCCATTTAGCTTGGTTAAACTTAAATAATTATTATTTTTGAAAGATTTCTATGAAGCCTTCTGAGTTTGCAAGCGTCCTTCAAAGGTATTTGAGGACACCTACCTTTCCAATAGGTTTCAAATTCGTGAAAGACCTTTCAGAAGTCCCAGAAAAAGCAAGGAAAATTGAAGACATAACGATCTGCCAAGGATACAACTTGGCGAGATATTATAGGTGGACAGTTTTCGTTGACAGGAACACGGTTTGCCCGATAGGTCTTATCGCATACGGACTTGCTAAACCTGATAAGCTATACGAAAGCGGAGAAATTGCCGTTGCGGGAGGTTATGCGGAAAACACCGAGGTAGGCAAGAAGTTGGAAAAGGAAATTGTAAAGCTCGACTATGGAGAGTACATCGGTTTTATAGTCTTTCCTCTCGAAAGGGATGAAGCGGAGCCGGACATAGTTGTGGTTCATGGATTGCCAGCTCAAATTTTACGACTAGTTCATGCAGTTCTTTACGACACCGGCGGAGCTTTAGGAACGAAGATTCTGGGAAGAGCTTCTTGCAGCGAATATCTCGAAGCTTTCGTTGAGAGAAAACCGAGATTCGTCTTAACGTGCTATGGGGAAAGGATTTTCGGACTTACTCAAGATTACGAAGTTTCATTTGCTTTTCCGTGGGAGATGGCTGATAAGATTGCGAGAAACCTTGAAAGGACCCACAGAATGGGAATAAGGTATCCGGTTCCCTTCAGTGGTTTGAGAACGAAACCGATTTTGCCGGAGAAGTATATGGAATCGTTGGAGAACATAAGGAAGGAGCAGTCTTCGAAATAAAAGCTAAAAGAAATTGCCAAAAATGATTTTTAAATTTTGTCATCCGTATGCATTAATTTTATCAATTTTAACCGCACAAACGTTAAACGTGAACGAGTCGGAAGAAATAGTTAGCTTATTAAGAAAGATTCTGGATGTTCTTGAAAGAATTGAAAAAAAGCTCGATGGTGAGAAGGAACTAAAGCTCGATCCCTTCACTCTTTTAGAGCTACCAGACAACCTAAGAACTACTGCAATGGCTCTCATCAAACTCGGAAGCGGGACAGCTTCTGATGTTGCGAGGCTAACTGGTAGGGGAAGAGCCATAGAAAGCCATTACCTCAACACTCTCGTCAAAATGGGATATGCCAAAAAAAGGAGGGAGGGGAGGAGAGTAATTTATGAGGTCTAACTTTGCGGGTTTTTTGCTTGTTTTCTCCTACGGATGTTTTCTGCTTGCCTTTCCAAACTTTGGTCCAGTTTCATTAAAAATTATAGAAAAGGTTAACACCAGCCCCTACGAATTCTTCTCCTATTTTTACATTTCCCACATTACTGGGATCATTTTTTCGGCAATACTGCTTGATAGGGTTGTAAAAAGGGTAAAATTGTTGAAGCTGATAGTATCACTTCTTATTCCCTCTTCATTTTTTGTAGTTTTCAGATATCAGCTAATTACTGTTATAGGTTTTCTAATGGGTGTTTTTGTTGTTATTTTGGGAAGCTTCTTTGCGAGATTTGTGGAGCCTTGGAAGAGAGGCAGAATTTTCGCCGTTGGAGCAGCTCTATCTAATGTTTACTTCTTTTTCTTTTTTAACTATACGACTATTGATAACCTGCATATTCTTGTTTTGTTCTCCGTTCTTCCTATGTTAGCAATTTACCTTCTTCCGGATATGACGTTTGAAAGAATTCCGTCCCGGATTAACAGAGACTTTTTTTACTTTTCCCTACCCGTTTTCGTCTTCTATTTAGTTGGGGGGATCATGTACGGAGTTATGGAAGCAGCATTTAGAGAGGCTGGAATAACAATTCACGTTCTTTTCTACGCTGTAATAATAATTTTAGCCGGATTCATTTACGATAGGATTGGAAGAAGAAGCGTTGCATTAATCGGATTAGTCATGATTTCTGCATCACTGCTCTTATTTCCGTCGAGACTTCACTATTCTGCATACTTAATTCAATCTTCTTTCGCTTTCATAGATGTTTTTGCGATGATGGTCTGGGTGGACATCAGTGTAATTGGCAGTGAGGCAAAACAATACGGAATCGGAATGCTCTTTATAACTTTACCGATTTATCTTGGGTTTGTGCTATCAAATCTTTTCATATTTAAAATAAACACGTTCTTTGCTTTAATTCTCTTCGTTTTGTCGGCTTTTCTCGTAGGTTCAGCTAAAGAACCCGTAACCTCTCCAGCAGAATACATGAGGTGGTTGGTGAGGAGGTAGTCGCATGATATTGGGGCTGCATTCGTTTAAGGGTGGAAGTGGAAAAACCTTCGTAGCCACAAATCTGGGATACAAGCTTTCTGAGAGTGGAAAAAAGGTTTGCATAATTGAATTAGATTTAAAAGCTCCGAGCCTTCATTCCTACTTTGAAAGTTCAAACTTCGTCAACGATTTACTTTCAAAAAAAGTTTCTGTAGAAGAGTGTTTGATAAAAGCAAGAAAAAATCTTAGTATTATTATTGCATCACCATCGATCCAGGAGATCAGAAAAGAGTTGGTAAGAAGTGACGTTGAAAGCTTAAAAATCTTGGAAAGGTTGCAGAAAGTTCTTACCGAGCTTAAGTTGATGGGTTTTGACTATATAATCCTTGACAATTCTCCCGGTTTGAGTTACATGAGTGTAAACTCTATGCTCGTTAGCGACATTATATTTTTCGTTTCGCGGGCTGAAAAGGATGATCTTGCCGGATTGAGGATACTATATGAAGTTTCAAAGAATGTTGAAAAACCAAAATACGTCATCCTAAATAGGGTAACAAAGGAAGCTGAAATAGAATTTCCAGTTGTAGCTAAGATACCTTGTAGTTGCGAAGTCCCCGATCATCCGTTTTTCGTGGAAATTAACAGAGAACACGAAATATCAAAGGCTTTTGATACCTTGGTGGAAAAGATTTTGAAGATAGTCTGAACGTTTCCGGGTTTGGACTGATTATCTCTACCTTCCGTCCTTGATGTTTATCTGTTAAACAATAAAACTTTTATACTCTTTATCATGATGAATGTTCATAGTGTGATACTGGCATTGGAGGGCTTCGATGCACATGTCAAGTAAGTTTTCGAAAATCTCGTCAGCCTCCAATCCAGTTCGTTATCTGAGTAGTCTTGATGTCAAAACCGGTGACCAAAGAAAAATCAAAAGTGCGCTAAGAGTAAAGAGGTGGATGAAGCCATTTAAAATCGCACTTTTTAGTTTTCTCTTCATCTCAGGGGTTGTGAACGCTGCAAGTGAGCAGCAAGAATCTTCTTCCATTCTTTTAGCGATAATTGCTGGGGCAGTGGGTGGCTTTCTTCAGGACGTACTCCAGAATAAGGGGATGATAAAGCTTCCGAAGAGAATAGACGACGAAATTTACCTTGGCTCTTTCGTGTGTCTTTTGCTTGGAGCAATAAGTGGTGCATCAAGTCTCATTTCAAAATCCAGAGATAACTCAACTCCAAAGAGTCAAGTTGGAGGTGGTGAAAATTAGGGCTGTTAGGTTTCTTATTGTAGTTTTTCTGATTGTTTTAATTGGTGGGATTGTCAACGGTCAGCCAATAAACATAAGCGCATGTACGGTGATAGATCAACCAGGTTATTATGTGCTGAATCAGAGTATAATAAACAGCGGAGCGAGTATATGTATTAAGATTGTTGTGAGCGATGTTGTTTTAGATGGAAGAGGGCATGTAATTGACGGAACGTTAATTTCGGGTACTTATGGCGTATATGCGAAAGATGTGGTGAATATTAGCATAGTAAATGTGAGCATAAGAGAGTTTGATACTGG
>WAQS01000290.1 GCA_015520115.1 Ferroglobus sp. | reverse complement strand
GTACGGGGAAATAAAGGAGGGAAACTACGCGAACTTTGCAGTTTTCAACATTTCGGAGCTTCAGAAAGTAAAATTAGAGCATCTCCACAGCAAATGCGGATGGACACCCTACGAGAACTTTCCAGCAGTATTTCCCCACACAGTTATTATAAGAGGGGAATTCGTTAAGCAGAAAGGAGAAATTCTTGATGGAAGGGTAGGAAGGGTTTATAGAGTATGATAGAGCTTCCTTTGGCTTTACTCTTTGAAGCCATTAAATCCGAACCTCCGGAAAAAATTCATCCGAGCGTTGCTTTCGGAAAGTTGATGGGGTTTTTCTATTCAATTTTTCCGAAAACGAAACTTTTCGGTTTCGTTTCTTTAACGATCGTAATCGCTTTCGCTTTTTTTCTTTCAACTCTTCCGAACCATCTTCCCTCTCCGGTAAGGGAAATTCTTGCGGCTTACCTTCTCTATTCCTCCATTTCCGTTAGAAGCATGGTAGAGCACGCAAGAAATTGCCTGCGGAATGGAAGGATTGTTAGAGAGGAGGTTGCGAAGATCGTCAGCAGAGATGTCTCGTCTCTTAACGATTCCAAACTTTCTTCGGCGGTAATAGAAAGCGTGGCTGAAAACTTTGTCGACGGAGTTTTGGCTCCCCTTCTTTACTACGCCTTATTCGGGATTGGGGGAGCTTTGATTTACAGAGCCGTTAACATTTGCGATGCTATGGTGGGTTACAAAGATGAGAAGTTCAAAGACTTCGGTTATTTTTCAGCTAAGCTCGACGATCTTCTTAATTTTGTTCCTTCAAGAATTTCTCCGCTGCTGTACTCCCCGAAAGTTGTGAACTGCGCTTTTAAGAAGAATCCAAAGCTCAACGGGCATTCCATAGCCGCTATGGCTTGCTATTTAAAGCTAAAGCTCACGAAGGTTGGAAGCTACGTAATAGATGCCGGAAGAGAGCCAGAAATTGGAGATGTGAACAGAAGCTTGAGGGTCTTCATAAGATTGTCAGCAGAGGCAGTACTGCTGTCAGCAGTGCTGCGGTTAGCAAGTACTTATACGTTTTGAGCATCGAGCTTTTGAAATAATCGGCGGTTAATACGTAGCAAAGGTGAAGCGGAGAGATCATAACTCCGAGGAAACCGTAGAGGAACGTTATGAGAACTCTATCGTAATAAATGCTGCCGACTCCGGTGAAGGGTGTGAGGAGGGGTAAAGCTATGGAGGAGTAGCTCATTTCGATTCCCGTGGAAAAAGCTACAAGGAAGGAGAGCAACGCTGCCGCAACGTACGGATTTACGTAAGCTTCTATTTCGGTTAGAAATCTTTCTGCTATTCCGTAAGTTTCGAGAATCCTCTTGTAGAGCATGACCGAAAAAACGAGTAGGAGGATCTTCCAGTCGATGGTTTCCCTCAATATTCCCGGAATTCTATTAAGCTTTCTCGCATGAACGGCGAGGACGAAGTTGACGATTAGAAGAGAAATTAGGAGGTCGATCCTTAAGATTAGTGTTAGGAATGCGAGTAGGAAAATCGGGTAGAGGTAGAACAAGTTTGAATTGTTAGCTTTTTTTCTTTCGAGCTTTCCCTTTCCGAGGAGGAGAAAGCCTGAGAGCGTCGAAAATATAAAAATTGGATAAGTGGATTTGGCAAGGTTAACGTAATCCACTTCAAGAATACCAAGACCTATTATGACGTTCGGGTAAAGGGGCCATATGGTAACCCAGACGTGTCTGAACCAGTAATTAACGAATGTAGCTTTTTCACCGGGTATTTTAAACTTTTTTACGATATCTCCGAGCATTATCGCCGAGATCAAAGCACCTCCGGGCATTGGAAGCAAGCCAATGAGCATCGGAATGATAGCCAAGCTGTAGTAGCCGAAGTTCGAAAGCATGAACTCAGTAATTTTTTCAAGAAAACCGTAGGTTTTCATGCTGTAGCCAAGGGTAAAAGCTAAAACGACTGTCGCTATTAACTTCCACACGCTCCAGTCGAGCATGTTGGCTATCACATCTGTAAAGGGGTTTCCGCCGTTTAATATCGAGAGTGTCAAAGCCCCAGCTAATACTGCAATGCTTATGTTGTACCTTATCAGAGCGAATGTTACAATCAAAGAGATTGCAAGCGTTTCCAGAGTCACTTTCAGGCGAAAAACTGTGCGGAATATAAAGCTTATATTATTATCCTCGCCAGTGTGTAAGCTAAGAGTGGATTGAGGAACATCAAGAAAAAGAAGAGGTACATAGCCTTCTCTCCAACGTCTTTAAAAGCCCTTTCAAGATCTTCGAAAAACTCTCTTCCCATCACCTTAATTCTGAAATTTTCGACCATAATTTTTGGATTTGCTTTTTCGAAACTCGCATTCTCCAGAACATTCTTTAAAAATTCGAAAACGAATTTTTCTTCCTCTCCCACTGCTTTATAGCTCTTCCTTGGCGACACACCTGTTTTCTCGTGATTGTCTGTTGAGAGGATGTCAGCATCGTATCCCCTCTCCTTGAAAATCTTTAGCAACTCATTTCTCACACGGCAAGAAACGTTGTTTGAGTCGAAAACGATAATAGCGTGTTTTTCACCGGAATAGTTCAGAAGTAATACCGCTACTTTACTGCATATGGATTCGGTCTCAACGAAGAGCTCGTCGTAGTAGTAAAAAACCTCAACCTCTTCACTTTCCTTAGTTTCGAAAAGTTCCTCGATTTCGAGAATGTCTTCGACTCCCAACTCCTTTCCGTGACAGCTGTGGGAGTCTATCAAAATGCAGTTTTTATAAGCTTTCTCAGCAACCGTTTGAAGCTCGAAGGGTAAATCGTCCATGTAATTCCTGCCATGAACGATCACCAAGTTGAAGTCTGAGAAAGGATAAACCTTAACCCAGAATCTCTTTCCTTCAATTCTGTAAGGCTTTTTAGCTTTTACTTCCACGTAACTCTCTTTGTTAACGAGTTTTTCGATCTCTTTCACTGAAACTGGATTTTCGGAGTGCATAGAGGCTGCGTGAAGAAAAACGTTCTTTTTCTTCGACATTACTCTTTTTACGAGCTTGCTTCCCCCGAGATTTCTCAGAGGTCCCGGATGGATGTTTGCTGCATGCAAAACCACATCTCCAATTTTCACCTTTACGTACTTCCCTTCAAAGTCCTTGGAGTACTTTTCGAACTCCTTTTCAAGCTCCTCTTCATCGTTTGTAAGCCAGTACCAGAGGAATTTTTTGAAGAGAGGAAGAATTTCGACTCTTCCAAACTTTTTGTCAAGGTATTTTAAGAAGAGGAAGGACATTCCGACTCCAGCCAGAGATGTTATGAGGTAGGCTAAAAATCTGTGATTCGCTTGGTAGGAAAATAAGAATGCTGCGGGATATACGAGGAGGAGTATTGCGAGGGGAGCGAAGAAGTTGAACCTCTTTGAGGTGAAGAAAAGAACGGTGGAGATTATAAAGGCTGAAGAAGCGGGAGCGACGACGATAATCTCCTCGTTTCCAGTTTGAACAGCTAAGAAATCAAAGAACTCCGTGAAAATTAAAAAGAAGAGAGCTAAAAAGAAAAGTCTCCTTGAGTTGAAAGCCGAAACCAAAAACCTTGAGACGAGCATGAGAGAGATCAGAATTGAAAGCCCCACAAAAAAGTACCTTTCGACGAAGAATATTTTACTTGACGTTCCGTTCAAGTAGGAAGCTATGACTATCGTGACGAGGGCGATGGTGACGGTAATCCTCTTTTTCGGAACTGAAAATACCTTAGTGTAAAACTTTTCGAGCAGTTCTGGATCGATCATTTGTTGATGAAAAGAGAGATAAAACTTAAATATTTCGGGTGAGTTTTATTTTTATCAAAGTTAAAATCTGTAAATATACGAGTACTGACGATAGATTTATAAACATAATTTTGTGTCTCACAAAGTGTTCTGAAGTCGGTAACGTTAAATGATGAAAATGGAGCTGAACCTGATGAGGAGCGCCTCCACGGACTTGAAAAGGGAGCATGTTGAAATTTTAAAAGCGATCCTCAACGCTTATCCCCATCCAGCTTTTATTGTCGATCAGAATTTTACGATTATAGACGTGAATGAGAAGTTCGTTGAAAATTTTGAAAACGCTATAGGGGAGAAGTGCTATAAAGTGGTGCATAACCTTGACGCACCGGCTTTGGAATGTCCCGTGAAGGAGTCCATTTCGAAGGGGTTCGTCGGAATTGAAAGGGAGGTTTATCTGAAGGAAGAGGGCAGATGGTACGAGTACTGTGCATATCCATTTAAAGTTGGAAATCGATGGTTGTTCGTCGTTGTAATGCGGGATATAACGAGCAAAAAGCTCAGAGAGGAGATGGAGGAAGACAGACTGAAGTTCTTAGCTGGAGCGAACGAAATTTTACAGTTTGTCGGGAAAATGATAAGGCACGATGTAATAAATCAGCTGAACTCGATAATTTCCGCTCTTGAGATTAAAGATGAGCTTGGAGATGAGAAGTTCGTGAAAATAGTGAGGAGTGCTGCAGAGAGGGGTGTGGACATTTTAAAGAAAACGAAAGACATAGAGAAGTTTTTCAGAATGAAGAAAATAAGCGTCAGGAAGGTTGTCGAGAACGTATCAAAAGAGTTTAACGTTGATATAGAAGTGATTGGAGACTGCGAAGTATGGGCGAGTGAAGCTTTGGGATCGGTTTTTGAAAACCTATTCTCTAACTCGATAAAGCACGGAAAAGCTACAAAAATTACCGTGGAGATGAAGTGTTCCGAGGAATGGTGCGAGATCGTAGTTTCGGATAACGGAACAGGAATTCCGGAGGAGATCAGGGAGAAAATATTCGAGGAGGGTTTCAGTTACGGGGTTAGCGGTGGTACCGGAATTGGATTGTTCATAACGAAGCACATCGTAGAGATGTGCGGGGGAGAAATAAAGCTCCTTGACAACTCCGATGGTGCACGGTTTTTGATAAAACTTAGAAGAGCGAACAAGTGTTCCCAAAAGAATTAGTCTCTATTTTAAACTTTTCACGAGCGGAAAGTAGTGAAAGAAAAATAATAGAAAAATATTATATTATTTTGAATTTTATACTATTCCTGAAGAAAAATTTAAATTTCGAGTGGTAAAGAAATTCTACTAAAAATTTTTGGAGGAATTATTATGACAAATCTGGAATCAACACGAGTAACCCTCCCTATTCTGGGGGTTATTATTGTCGATTCCAGTTACAACGTTATCTTTTGGAATAAAACGGCGGAAAACCTCTTTAATACGAAAATGGAAGATGTTCTTGGGAAAAACTTGAAAACCGTTTTCGAGAACATCGGTGCGGGAGAATTATTCGATGTAATATTTAAAGGCGAGAAGATGGCTGAAGTAAAAGTAGGCTCAAAAAGTTTGCAAGTCTTTGCTTTTTCGGAAAAGGTTAAGGTAAGGGGAGAGGAGTACTTGGTGATATTTATCGAGGAAATCACTGAAGAAATGAGAAAGGAGAAACTTCGCGAACTAATCGTGAACAACGTTAGGGATGTCATCGCTCTTGTTGACTTTGATGGAAAAATCCACTACGTATCTCCCTCTCTAACGTTCGTTCTCGGCTACAGCGTGGAAGAGGTTGTTGAAAAAAGC
>WAQS01000289.1 GCA_015520115.1 Ferroglobus sp. | reverse complement strand
GATAGAGCTTCTATTCTTGCAGCATCAACAAAATTCAGCTTTTCTAAGTGTTCGTACATACACACATCTTTTCCGCTTAGCGTAACCTGTCCGAAAGGTTTCAGAACGAGATCCTCGCTTTTGAACCACAGCTTTTCCTTACAAAGCTTTGGACATCTTTTTCCAACCTCTTCCTCAAACCTTCTGACGAAACATTCGTGGGAAATGCCAAGGGGAATTTTGCCGTGAATAACAACTTCAATCTCGACTCCTACCTCCTTTATTTTTTCTATATCCTCAATTGGCAGTTCGTAAGCTGGCATAATTCTATCGATGCCCAATGAATACAGAAGCTCCGCTGTTGAGGTTGTGTAAACGTTCGCAAGTCCTCCGAGGTGAACTTTCGCATCGTACTCATCCTTTATCTTTTTCGCTACTCCGAGGTTGAAAACTTCGAAAGCGTCGACTTTTGCATCTAATCCAAGCTCTACAACGTAAAAAACTCTTTCCAGATCTTTGTTCCTTGGAGCGGCGTATAGGCTTAGATAAGCTTTTTTTCCGAGCTCTCTTAAAAGTTCAACTCCTTCCTCGATGTCGTTTCCCGAGGAAAAGCTTCCCTCGTAGTCCCAGCAGTAGGGCATTCCCATGTATATCGCATCGTAATGCTTCAAGCTGCACTCGCTCATGCTTTCAAGGTTAGGAACGTTCGTCGTCAGCTCCACAAACCATCACCCCTATTTTGGAGAACTGCCTACCTTCAAACTTTAAAATATCCGCATTCACATCGTACTCCACGAGTTTTGGGGGAAAGGACGTTTCGAATTCCTTCTCATCAAACACAACTTTCCACTTTCTGCAACACTCCTTTTTACAGACACCATCTCTTTTCGCGCTAACCCCAGAAAAGTATGCGGAAAGCAAGCACTTTCCTTTGTAAAACATTTCGACATAAGCTTTTTTAAAAGCTTCAATCTTAACTCCGCAACCTTTCAGCTCTTCGACATCCTCATTTATTTCCGGCGGAATTACAACGGCATAAGCTCCGAGCTCTTTTAAAAGCTCCAAGTCAAGGGAGTTTAAAAAGTTCAAACCGACGCTTGCGATAATTTTCTTGTCCTTTAGCTTTTCAATGGCAGCAACTTCATTCACAATAACTCCGGAAGCTTTCAGATTTCTCGCAATTCTTTCAATTTCATCCGCTTCCTTTACCCTATTTAGGGCTACGAAAACTTCTTCGTTTTCAGCCAATCTGTTAATTTCTTCAACTGTCAAGGCTTTTTCGTCCCCGTACTTGCTGAATCCCTTCAATCCGACGTATTTCACAAAATGAAACGCTAAATTGTGATATTTAAACTTTAAGAATTTTCTTCAAAAAGCTCAACAACTTCTGAGGGAAGGGTGTTCAAGTACCTTTTTCCCTTATAAATTACCGCCACGACCAACCTTGCTCTATCTTTATTTATTCCAAAATACTCCCTAAACGGTGCCTCATCATATCTCAATTCCTTTCTGCTCAATACGAGTTCTTCAAAATCCTTCGAGTAATCGTAAAAGTCAAGTTTATTTCCCTTAGCGTCGATGATTTCAACCTTCATGAAATACTCCTTCCTGTTTCTTCTCACGCAGTAGTTTTCCTCGTGGTTTATTCCAAGAACCGGATTGACGCTTATTTTTTCATTCCCCTCAAAGTAATCGAACATCCTTACGAACCCCTCAATTTGATATGCGAACAGCTTTCCAGGCATGCTCGAAAGCCACTCGAACTGTTCATAGTTAACTCCCTTAAAAGAGACATCCACATCTACCTTCAGATTTTCTATGCTCTCAAGCTTTTGAAAGTCCATCTTACCCATCCCAGCGAGTATTCCGTTCGTCTCAATAATCACCTTCAGCTTTTCCGCTTCACCGCTTTTATCGAGAAGCTTCAAAACCTCAACAACATGTTCCCACTGCAAACTTGGTTCGTTTCCGGTAAATCTCACTATCCCAACTTGATAATTCCTCTTTTTTACAAGTCCGTCCTTGGAAACTTTTTCTATCTGACAGAGGATGTCTTTTACGACTTCTTCCGGAGTTTTTCTCAACTCGTTGTTCTCGAACCTCATTTTCCATCCCCAGCAGTATTTGCAGTTTAGATTGCATCCCTTGACGTCAAGTACCACCTCCAGAGTTCTCCCTTCAGCTAAACCGCATGAAGCGACGCATTCGTGTTCTTCGTAAACTTTACAGCATCTGTGCCAACCCAATCCTCTCCTCTTTAACGGCATCCATCTCGTCGGATAGTATAGGTTCGAATAAATCCCAATCATCTCAAAAAGTATTTAGTTTGTGAGAATTTAAAAGAGTTCAGATGCTACCGATTCAGGAGTTAAGAGAAGCACTCTGGAAAGAGTTTAGTTTGAAGCTTAAATTGCCTGAGAGATTTGAAGACGTGGAAGAAGTTGCAGCGGCGAAGATCGTGAAAAAGGTAAGGTGGAGGTACAGCTATCCCAGAGAGCACAGATGCCTTTTTAAATGGACGAAGTTCTGTCCAGAATTTTGCAACTTTGAAAAACCCTGCGAAGATTTGGTGGAAGATTTCGGAGAAGACGAAATCTTCGAGGACTGTTTTCTTGTCAGAGCTGGAGGGATCTATTACTTCTCCGAAAACTTTGAAATAGACGAAGATGAGCGCATTTTGGTGTTCCATCCGAATGTGAAGCTTGGTAAAGACAGATTTGCCCATAAAGTTGAAAAGGAAGCCAATAAGTTCGGTTTCGTTGAGATTGAGGTTTCCATCATACTTCAAGAGGTCTTGTGGAGAGAGTAGGTCGTCCCTTCTTTTTTCGAAAATTTGCTACCCCTCCTCATTATTATAGACACTTTAAAATTTAACCGTCGTTATGTGATTTAAACTACAAATGAAGTTTTGGTGTCTTGGATAAGAAGTACCCATATTTGGGTGTTAGAGTTCCAACAAAAAGAGTTGGGGTAAAATTATAAGCTTAAGTTAAATTTCCGACGATTTAGACGCTCAGAAAACGAACCTGCTTAAACTCGTTGTGCACGATGAAGACTTTAAAGGCAAGAAAAAGCTGTGTGCCATTAAAATCGCCGACGAAGAAACAGAAGAGCTGAAGAAGATCAACAGCGGCGGAAGGAAGAGTTCAACGGATAAGAAGCGGTAAAATAGCGAGAAAAAAAGCTTTCGGCGTATCGACCTCCG
>WAQS01000288.1 GCA_015520115.1 Ferroglobus sp. | reverse complement strand
CATCATGACAGCTTCGTTGTGATTGAAAATTAAAAACTTTACTCGTTTTCACGATTTTCAGTAATTTATTTATGCTGTTCTCAATGCTAAAACCACATATGGAGATCACTGATGTTTTTCTGGCTGTAGGTATCTTGATTACAATCTCGATTTTGATGACGATGTACAGGGTCATAAAAGGTCCAACGACTTTAGATAGAGTTATGGCTACAAGTGTTATAGGAACGAAAGTCGTTGTTCTGCTTGTCGTAATAGGCTACCTCTTCGAAAGACCGATTTTCGTCGACATTCCGTTAACTTACGCGATGCTGAACTTCGTCGGAACTTTAATCGTCGCCAAATACATCGAGAGGGGAGAATTATGGAAGCCCTACACGTAATTTCAGCAATTTTCATGTTCGCAGGATGCTTTTTCATGATCTCGGGAGCAATAGGAATCATTCGATTCCCGGACTTCTACACAAGGCTTCATGCTGCTGGAAAATGCGACACCCTCGGAGAAGTTCTAATAATACTCGGATTTATGATTTACCAGGGACTTTCCTTTTTAACGATTAAGCTCTTCTTCCTTTCATTCTTCATTCTCCTCGCAAATCCCGTCGGTACGCATGCGCTGATCAAAGCCGCTTACGTTACCGGAGTGAAAATGTGGAGGAGGGAGGAGAATGGGTAAAAAACTCTCCTACATTCTGACGTTCATCGTAATGTTCCTATTCTGGATCCTCCTTTCAGCCTGGCAGCTTTATCCAGACACCCCCGGAAAATTCGATGCTATACACATCTCTCAGGGAATTGCCGCCGCTGCCTTAACGACGTACCTCTCAAGGAGGGTAATTTTCGATTTGAGTAAGAAATGGTACGTCAAGTTCTTGAGGGCAATACCCTATGTAGCTTGGGAACTCTGGCAGATCGTTTTAGCCAACCTTGACGTTGCTTACAGAGCTTTACATCCAAAAATGCCCCTAGATCCAGTAGTTGTCGAATTTGAAACTCCACTGAGAAGTGATCTCGCTCTAACTTTCATGGCTAACTCGATAACGCTAACTCCCGGAACTATAACCATAATGGTCGAGCCGGAAAAGGGGAAGTTCGTTGTTCACGCCATAGACAGAAAGCTCGCCAAGCCGCTGGTTGTGGATCAGACAATGCAGAAAAAACTCGCTTACGTTTTCATGGAGGGTCGGCATGATAGTTCCACTTGACATAGCTCTAATAATCTTCCTCGTAGTTTCCGCCATCGCCGCTTTATTCGTGAGGGATTTGTTAGCGTCGATAGCGATTCTTGGCACGTACACTTTCGTCATGGCTTGCATTTACGTTCAGATGAACGCTGTCGACGTTGGTTTTACCGAGGCTGCTATCGGAGCCGGTGCTTCCACAGCATTGATGGTGGCAAGCCTAACAAAGCTTCAGAGGTACGATACCGGGAAAAGAAAGAAGGTAAAAGTTGTAATTGGTGCATTCACAGTAGTTCTGCTTGCTGGACTATTTTTTTACGTAATCGAAGATATGCCGGCTTTCGGCGATTACAACTCGCCGGCTAACAAGAGAATAGAAATTTTTGAAGTGAGAGATACCGGCTTGTCCGAAAAGCTGGAAGTCGAAAAACTTCCGGAAGAAATTAAGAGCAGAATTTATTCGCTCGGTTACAACGAAAGAAACAACTTTCCTTCCCTCAGAGAGTACAAAATCGTCTGGAACGAGGAAGAAGAGGGTTGGGACGTTTTAATTAAAAAGAACGAGACATTCTTCTCCGGATTTGAGAAGCTTTATTTCATCAAAAAGGAAGGGGAAATTCTGGAAGTTTACAGATATTCAATTCCGGTGAGGTGGCAGGAGAAATGCGAGGAGGAGATGAACACTCCCAACATGGTGACAGCCGGTTTGGCAGATTACAGAGGTTACGATACGCTTGGAGAGACTGTCGTGATATTCACAGCTGCCGTAAGCGTGGCTGCTTTACTCAGGAGGGGATACCTTGAGTGACGTCAATGTTGTGATAAAAACGACCGTTAGAACGATGCTTCCCTTCATCCAACTCTACGGTTTTTACGTTATGACCGGCACGGAAGGTGCTGGAGGTGGTTT